>CAZWFW010000007.1:0-26727 GCA_964633445.1 Candidatus Undinarchaeota archaeon
TTTGCAGCTTTATATAACTTATTTTATGCAAGGAGGTGATAGGTTGACAGGCTCTTTGCATCAAAACTACTCCTTATAAATATCATTACAAAGAACTCTGTAATACTGTCCAAATATACTTTATGTCAGCTACTTGTGCGTGAACTACCACCGTTCATGGAACGGTGGCTTCCCTCAGATAAACACCACCACGGCTGGGGTCGGGCTGTTCACGAGCCCGATGCCACCCATCAAAAGTATTTGAATATTTCCCACTACCTCCCCCTAATCCACCCACTGTTTTTGAAAACGGTGGTACTCTTAGCGACATTTTTATAGATAGTGCAATTTTTTGATAATCTTGTTTAATTAAAAAATCTTGTCACCTGTGAAAAAATTCATAAATTAAAACTTTGTCTTAGTAATAGTGTAACCTGACATATAGCATGCTCGAGAAAATCCTAAAGAACAAAGAGAAAATTCTCGTAGTTGGTGTAGGTGGAGGAGGTGATATCACCAGCACTTTAATTTTAAGAAAGAGACTTAAAAAGATTAATAAAGAAGTTACCATTGGTAACGTCGCTTGGAAGCGATATGAGGAGGATCCCAGAGCAATAGCAAGGAAAGTTGATGATTTTGAAAATATTGAAAAGATTTCCGAAACCACTTTTCTTATAAACAAAAACTCAAAGCTTAAAGATGGTGTTGTTTTCGATGAATTTAAGTTTGCTAAGTATTATAATGAGAAAATCTTGATGGTTGATGTGACTAAGGGTGTCAGGGGTATTATCAATGGGTTGGATAAGGCAATAGATTTGCTAGGCATCGATTTCATTATTGGTATTGATGGGGGCGGTGATTCCCTCGCAACAGGTTCTGAAAAAACACTAAAAAGTCCATTAATAGATGCTATGATGACAGCTGCACTAACGAATATTAAAATTCCCAGCATTCTTTGCATATTTGCCTATGGCTGTGACGGAGAACTTACCTTTGACGAGTTAAACAAAAATTTTGCGGAGTTAATTAAAAATAATGGATTCCTATTTGCAACAAGTTTATATGAGGATGAGATAGCAGAAATGGAGGAAATTCTAAAACTCACTCACAGCGAAGTTGCAAGGCTTGGTATAATGGCTGCTAAAGGCGACTTTGGTATTAAAATTTTAAGGAAGGGAAGCAGAGTTGTTTATTTAACTCCCTTCTCATCCTTGCTACTATTTTTCAAAACTGAAAAGGTTTACGAGCATAATAGACTTTGTAAACTAGTGGGGAAAACTCAAAGCCTTGAGGAAGCTAACGAAAAGTTGCTTAAAGCTGGTGTGAAAACGGAGTATGAGTGGAAAAAGGAAGCGCTAAGGAAAAATGGGAACGTCTAGGAATTAGGAGAGTATTTTTCCTTAAAAATGCGAAAAAGATTTTAATAGTTACCAAGATATCGTAAATTTATGAGACAGAAACATCCGAGAATAGCTGTTGACATTATAATAAAGCGGAGGAATAATAAATTTGTTCTTATAAAAAGGGCAAACAATCCTTTCAAGGATTTCTGGGCACTACCAGGCGGATTTGTGGAATATGGAGAAACTGTTGAGCAAGCAGCAATTAGAGAAGCTAAGGAGGAGACCGGATTAGACGTTGAGCCTTTAGGAATACTTGGTGTTTATTCAGAACCAAGCAGAGATCCAAGAGGTCACGTAGTTTCAATAGTATTTTTAGCTTTAGAAAAGGGAGGTAATTTAAAGGCTTCAAGCGATGCTAAGCAAGTTGAGGAATTCGAAAAAATACCTAGGAAATTGGCTTTCGATCATAAAAAAATATTAGAAGATGCAAAATGGTTCTTGAGCACCTGATAAACCTGGGTGAGTTAAAGAAACCATATTTGCTTTTCATATACGCATCTCTCATTACTATAGTATCAGTTTCCCTAGCATTCCTAATTTTCCCAAAAAATACTGGTTTAGTTTCCCTATTTTTTATTACCATAGCGTTTCTTCCAATAACTTCAGGTCTTTTAAGAAAATGTGAACGAGAAATCAAGCAAAATAAATTTGAATATGGCAGTATTTTGAAATTCTATTTTATATTTTTTCTGGGCATAACAACAACTTTTTTCACACTCTTCGTAACACTTCCGAAGGATGTCATATTCTTAATATTCTATGAGCAAATAGAAACTACTAAAGTTATTAGCGGAGAAGTTGGAGATGCTTTCCTGGTTGTAAATGCTGAGATTGCTAAATGCTACGGAGCCACATCCGCCAAGGATATTTTTTTGTTTATTCTTCAAAATAACCTAAAAGTGCTCTACACATGCATTTTATTATCCTTACTTTTCAGTACAGGCGCTATCTTTATTATTTCATGGAACTCCTCAGTAGTTGCAGCAGCAATAGGAATGATAGCAAGAAGCAGCATATACGAGTTTGCTCGTATGCACGCATTTGAAAAACTAGCTAGTTATTTCGCTATATACTCAATAAGCATAGCAAGTCTGATGATTCACGGATTCTTCGAATTATCAGCTTATTTTATAGGCGGTGTAGCTGGAGGAATACTATCGGTCGCAACAGTAAATAGAGATTACGCACCTGAAATAGCTAAAAGGGTGTTGCTATTGATACTTGTGGCATCAATTCTCATCCTATTAGGAGCGTTCATTGAGGTTTACATCACTCCCCTAACAATATGATAGAAATTGCAAAATTTATTCTAGAAACCTTTAAGCCAAAAAAGGTTGTTGAAGTAGGTATAGGGAATTTTCCAGATATTGCCATCATTCTAAGCAAACATTGCAAAGTGGTTGCTACAGACGTTAGGAAAACAGAGGTTCCAAGAGGTATAGAGTTTCATCTGGATGATATCACGAGACCTTACATTAGAATTTATAAAAATGCCGATTTGATTTACTCAGTAAGACCACCTGTTTCGCTTGTGCCGTACATTGCAAAAGTTGCAAGAAAAGTTAATGCAGATATGCTAATTCTACCATTTAAAACAGATTATCTCCCTGTAAGACTGGATTTTCAATATAATTATCTGATTAATATTAGAAGGCTTCATCTCTACCTCTTTTCAAATAAAAAATTAGAGTTGTCTTCTAAATTAACTTTTAAGGCTCTGCAACCTTACGACTTTGAATCTTACTAATTAGGGCCAAATGCGAGAGCTTTGTTACTATCTCAGCAATGCTAACAAGCGTTTCCTGAGCCTCAGCAGCACTAAGGGTAATTTTACTTGGTTCTATAATTTCAACAGCACTAGGCCCATAGCACGCTGCTAGTCTTGCCAGTGTTTCAAAATTTTTTGCAACTAAGCCTAACTCAACATTTGTAGAATACCAACTTTTATCTACTTCAATAACTTCATCAAAATTTTTTTCATAAATCAACACGCCGTCTTCATTGTTCATTCTTCCAACCAAATCACGGATAGCCTTGTTCACAAAATCTTTATCATTTCCCTGAACTTCTATTATGAACCTTGCATCAATCCACCCTTCACCAACCTTTTCCATTGCCTTCTCCTTCAAGCTCATGAAAAATTAAAAACACCATCTTAATAATTGCTTTATCCTTGTTTACTTTTTAACTTAAATCTTAGTTTTAGACAAACTTTACCACTATTTCCCGTTGCTTGCAAGATATGATAAGATGATACTATGCAAATAGATCTTTCAATGATGACGTCTCCGCAAAACTCGCTAAATATCTTTAGAGATGCGGAAAGTTGATAATATTGGAAAGAAATAATGCATTAGACTTACCAAAGAATCTTTGATATGCTATTATCGAAAAGTTTTATGAAAGCAAGAAAGTGAAAGGAAATATTTAAATACTTCCCCGAACATATTCTCTTGTAACCAACTAGGTGATCGTCAAATCTCAATGTCTTGCATTGCTGCTTTATTTTTCAGGGTTATCATTATGTAAGGCTGCAGAATTCGCAAAGATTAGCCATGAGAGCGTGAGAAGAATATACAAGAGAGCAAGAAGGTTATTTAATCCAAAGAAAAAGAAGCGCAAAGCTGTTGCAGTAGATGAGACAAAAATTTACGGTTTTTATATTTTTGCTGCAATAGATGTTAGCAGCAACGAAATAATTGCAACATATGCAAGTAAAGGACGTAGCAGCTTGGATGCATTTGCGATAGAGGGAAATGGTATAGTTATGCTTTTGAAAGATTGGGATTAAACTATAAGCATGAAAAATTTGGTTTAAGGAATGCAATTGAGAACTAAGAGATTTTACAATTGCTTCCATGCTAATAGCCTTTTTGGGAAATTTAAAGCTGTTTATGAATTTTGCTTGAGTTTTGCAGCTCTGTATAATGGTTTGATTATAGGGAGGTGGTTAAGTTGACAAGCTGGATATTTTATACGTAATGTTTTTATATTATCCTTTTTCTAAATATACATAAGTCCCGTCTTTCAGGCAGCCTAGCTGCCTATCAGGGCAAACCTTCGGATGTGGGGCTCTGGGGTTACCCCGAAAGGGGACGAGACTAATATTTACTCCCAATGAACCCTGAGGGAGTTGAGGTTGATGTGTCCCAAGGTGGACATATGTCTATGAAAGACTATGTCCACCGAACCCCTTCCTTGCGATAATGGGATGATGAGAGGTGATGAGAAATGGCAAAGCCTAAATATGTAAGATTTGAGGTTCCAGAAAGTTTGGCAAATAAGGCGTATGATATCTTCGAAAAAGCGAGAGAAACCGGCAAAATAAAAAAGGGAACCAACGAAACTACGAAGGCTGTTGAAAGGGGTGAAGCTAAACTTGTTTTAATTGCTGAGGATGTCGATCCCGAAGAAATAGTTGCTCATCTACCAATGCTATGCGAGGAAAAGGGAGTACCCTACATCTACGTTCCAAGTAAAGAGGAATTAGGCAAAAGAGCGGGTATAGAAGTGGCAGCAGCATCTACTTGTATAATTGATCCTGGAGAGGCAAAGAGCGACATAGAAGAGCTTATAAAGAAGATTGAGGAACTAAAAAAAGGTGGTAAAGGTGGCAAAGAAGAAGGAAAGTAGGGGTTTTACAGAGGATGCTACACCAGCAGAAGTTATTGAGATTATAAAGAGAACTGGAGTTAGCGGGGAAATAACTCAGGTCAGATGCAGAATTCTAGGAGGAAAAGATAAAGGAAGAATTTTGAAAAGAAACGTTAAAGGACCCGTAAAAATTGGTGATACATTGATGCTAAGAGAAACTGAAATGGAAGCTATAGAGATAAAGCAAGTTTGAGGATAACATTAAATTCTTCCGCTTACTATATTTTATTTTATGAAGGAGGATTTGCCTGTAGTACCTACTAACTTTGAGGATGCTTACAAGCTTGCGGCAATTTTATTTGCAGCATCATTTTTTCATCCAAAAATATTTAGCTTAGCAAAGTTAGGAAAATTGGATATACAATTAGTAAATTCCTTATATTCCTCAGCATTAGATTTCGCTCTTGAAAAAGCAAATTTAAAGAAAAAAGCTGAGCATAGCGAGGTTAGAGAAATAATTAATGACATTTATACAAAGTTATTGAAAAAGAAGGAGAAATTTTTCAATGAATTACTCCAAATGGAAGAAGAAAGTGTCGCTGAGGATATAAACATTTTGATAAAAAAATTAGAGAAATTTAGAAGGGATAAGGAGGATCTCATCGATAAACTAGAGTTTGTAGAAAAGAAGATAAAGAAAATAATTAGCTAGTGGGGGTGCCCGAGCTTGGCCGAAGGGGCCGGTTTCAGGAGCCGGTGGCTTAGTGCCTTCGCGGGTTCAAATCCCGCCCCCCGCACTGATCTTCCTGCTGCTTGTAGGAAAAGCTTTCAAGCCAAATAAGAAGAAGGTTTTAGTTCTGAATTTGCCCGAGTTGATGGTAGAGAGTTTAGATGTCCTATGTGTGGTTTGAAATACACAATAGAGATTTAAAACTCTGCAATCAACCTAGCCCATACCTTAATGAGAAGCATGGGATGGAAAGAAGCCCGTTCATAAGGTGGGTAGTTCACTTTGTAAAATTAAAGGTGAAAATGACAGTTGCGCCCCTGCTTTTTATTGTGCATGTTCCATTTATTCCTAAATCGTAAACAGTATAATTTAAATTGCAAGTGTAACCAGCTTCCTGACACATTCTATAAAAAAGTAATGAGGTCCCATTTGCTAAATCGGTTAGTTCAGAAGTATTATTTGACAAAATAACAATTTCTCTAAGGGTTTCTTTAATATTTACCGCAACATGTGTTAAATCATTATAGTAGATGCTAAAGAAATTTATTCTTCCACTTTCATGCATCATGCTAGCGATATCACCCATAATTATGATCGTAACGACCACAATTAAAATATAGAATTGCGCTTTTTTCATTTCCTATCCGCCCACATGCCACAACTCCAGCTTTGCCAAATATGGCATTAAAGTTCCACTTTCATTCGCTACGAATAAAGCATACGCTGAGACCTTCCTAAAAGTACCTATCAAAGGTACGCTTTTATTAGCAACAAGTGTAAAGTTGCCATCAGCATTTGTAGCATTAAGGATGCTTAGCTTGAACCCTATCCCATACGGAAGTAAACTCTCCGTATAATTTTTAAGGTCTGTAGCGTTGTAAGTGTTGTTAACATAGCCAACAAGATAACCCTCCCTATTCATCATCATCAGGATATCTTTAGCATAATAAGTTAAAATTAAGTCTCTGTATTCTGGAACTTCCATTTTTGATATATATGCAATAAATATAAAGAACAATATCGCCGCAAATAGTACCTCGGTAGTTCTTAGCCACGCTTTTTTTCCTTTCATAATCATCACTGCAAGACTCATCTGAAAGGTAAACATTTAAATAATTTGTTTTTTGGAAAATATATAACCATGCAGGTTGTCAAAAGCATTACAGTGAAGTTTCCAAAAAATTAACATGCATAAGCTTTCTTTGGGAATTGGCATTAGGACAACGCTCCTGATGCCTGATATGCGTAAATCATCCATAGAGCTTATTGCCTTAGGTTTCCATGCGATAGCTGATAGTAGTTTACAAACGTTACTAACAAACCCCTCACTTTAGTAAAGGGTGAATTAGAGTTGAAGAAGTTGGTAGAGCACTAATTTTTTATACTTTGCTTAACGTGAATACTACAACTTTCAACACTACTTAAAGACAGGAGAAAACAAAGGAGTTTGTTCTGCAACTAAATAGCAAGGAAAGAACTTATCGGCTAAAAATATATAAACAAGTCGAGCTATATGCTCTGGGCAGGGTTTTGATCCAGTCCGAAGGGTGTAGCTTTATACTACACGCTCTCTACCTCCTAACGGAGCCTTTTGCGATAGGGCAAGGGAGTCATATTACAAATACCTCAACTTTTGCTCTGTAAAGCGCACCACTATTATTTATAAGCACATATCTTGCTATCTTTCCTTTAATAACGCTAACATTAAACTCTCCAATTTTTGCAATATCGCAATTATCTGTGCATCCATTTGTGCAGTTACTTATGCAAATCGCGTAATCATTATATGTGCCCCAAATTTCCTTTAGTAGAGAGTAATTTAAAGAGTTGTTTAAAGCATTAATTTTTTCCTGAGATAGGATAAATGGATCGCTAACTTGTGCTAAGCCAATAATCTTTACATTATCTATATGATTTTCCCAATCATAACCAGAATTTGAACCAGCATTCCAATATCCTGGCAATGTTACTAAGATACTTGCAATATCCATTGCCTTTACCTGCTTTGCTATTGTTTTATGATAATCTCCAAAGGCTATCCAATAATCATTAAAAAAGTTAAATATGTAAATCAACACTACCAAAAATAAGCCGAACGATACAACAAAATCAATATTTATCTGACCTTTCATTTTAAACATCGCAAAGAGATTTCTAAACTTAGACAAAAAATTTATAGTAATGAGGTCCTCAAGGCTGAAAAGCTCTGAGGATCTTGATTTAGAACTATGTGTTGCGTAAATCAGTCTTTGTCTGAGTTCTAGCTGTGATGAATACATGAAGCCACCTCCGAAAGGTGGGATAGTTTACACTCCCATTAGTGTTTTTAATGGATACACTGGCATTTCTAATAACCATTGAGATTCCTTACTCAGTGCAACTATAATGTCCTTACTTTCAGGAAGAAATATAGCTACTAGAAAAGCTAAAAATCCTATAAAAAACATCAATATGGAGTGTTTTATCCCTGCAACTACGGAATTCTCACCAATCTGTCCACATACTAAACCAGCACATAATCCTTCAATTAAACATGCATAAAAGAATAACCTTCTAAAAGCATCAGGATCTGTTTTCGTAAAACTTATTACACCTACCCCCATGGATGCTTCAGCACCCGTAGATATAGTTCCTGTTACCTGAAGGATTAAATTGGAGAGTACTATTAGTATTGCTATAAAAAAGAGGTAGATTATATATATTGTAGCCACATATTGAGACATTGTAGCCTTTCTAGCCTTTTCAACTTCCCTCAAGGTTCTAGCGTCCTCAGCAACTGCTTCCAAGGTAGATACAATATCTCCCCCAGCTTCCTGAGCTTCTATAATTATTGTTGCGGTACTCTTGATAAAGGTACTTGGAATTCTCCTATAAAACATCGCTAAAACCTTTCTGAAAGGGATTCCCCAGGAAAGTTGATTGGACATCTTCTTTACCTCTTTGGTTAAAGCTCCATAATCCACATTTGAAAGCTTATAAATAGCATCTGCAAGAGTCATACCGCTCTTCTTGGATTCTGCCAAATCTCTTAAAAAATTGGGGTATTGTTCTTCAATGTCCCTAATTCTCTTATATGCTAAATATCGAAAGAAAAAGTTAGGCAATACTATTAAAAATATGCCAAAAAGCAAGGGAATACTACCATAGAATTTTTTCAAGAAGAGCGATAAATATACACCAAATATCGCTATTGCTACTCCTCCAATACCGAGCCATACCCTTATATCTATATTTTCTCTTCGAAACTTCATCTTAGACGGGTGATGTCATTTTAAGTACGAAAATAAACGCTATAGAAGCTAATGGTAAGCCCAAATATATTAAAGCAACTTGCATAAAGCCGATACCACCCATTCCCATGCCAGGCATAGTTGAAAATATTGCACTCATAACTAAGAAAAATATCGATCCTACTATAACAAGCGTTAAATAACCTTCTATATAAAATGATAAAGTTTGCGCGTACTTCTCAAGTTTTCTTTTATGCTCCTTCATCAATTCTCTGGATTGCTCGTGAAGATAAGTTCTTAAATCACCACCTCTAGTAATTATCGTTATCATACCCCAAAGTAATTCCTTAAAGGTCTCAGAGGGGCTTCGCTGAGCTGCTCTTTTTAGAGCAGTTATAAAATCTAAACCAAACATATCCATATCATTAACTATATTCCTCGCTTCTTTTGTAACCTCTCCGTATTCCCCAAATTTCGCGAGTATTCTGAATATCTGATCTGGAGGGGTTCCAGTACCCGCAATTGTAGACATATACGTTACTGCAAATGGCAGATTCATCTCTATACTTTTCCTCCTCCCAGCTGCTTTTAAGCTAGGATATGTATTCGCAATAAAAAATGCCATAACACCCATTGTCAATGAAAAACTTAAGGCAAAGGGTATCAGGATAAATATCGGATAATTTCTGAATATCAGCGAGAGAATAGGAATAACTATTATAAATGAGAAAATAAACGCAAGAAGCGAGGTTAAAAAGGATGCCGCCAAGTATTCTTTTAATGTTAGCGGTATGTCTGCCCTCTTTAGGTCAATTTTCAATGTTTCGAAGTGCTTGGCATACCCCTCTACCACATTCCCAAATATTTTATACCCAAATTTTGCATAGCTTTCCAGGAAGCTGCTCATATTATCCCTAGTCTCTTTAGCAATTTTTGAGGTGATGCGTAGTATTCAGAAATTGTTTCAGCGACTTTCCTATAATCTCTTACATTATGATCCCTCATCCACTTCAATATTTTTGCTCTTATATAAATTTCCTTTGCAATCTCATCCTTACTTATGCCCATAACACTTCTTATCTCTGCTAAAACATGACTCTTACCAGTATACTTAAACTTATCTTCAGCGGGAATCCATTTATAAACTTCATTAATAATAGGGAAGTCCTTTACAAGATCGTATCCTACAATCTCAACAATTTGCTTAACCCTCCTGACGTATCTACCCTTAATCCTCTGCCTAGCCATAATTACCAGAATATCCAGGCTTTGAACCAAACTAGGTGGTAGATTTATTGGTGGGGTTTTTAGTCTATTAATTACAGCTTCTATAGAATCAGCATGAATCGTGCTCATACCAGCATGTCCTGTAGCCATTTGCTGGAATAAAACGTAAGCTTCTTTACCACGAACCTCCCCAACAATTATATAATCTGGCCTCTGTCTCAAAGATGCCTTAAGCAAATCAAACATACTCACCTCTCCAACCCTTCTAGGCCCAAAACCCTCCCTTGAAACCTGGGGCAACCAATTTTCGTGCGGTAGTTTCAATTCAGCTGTGTCCTCAATAGATACTATTTTTGCCTCAGGTCTGATAAATAGGCTTAGCGCATTTAAAAAGCTTGTTTTACCTGCAGCAGTTGGTCCTGCAACTAAAATAGACTTACCATACTCTATAGCAAGCCACAAATATGCCAGCATCTCCTCATCTGCCGTTCCAAAATTTAATAAATCTGTTGGAGTTAGCGGCTCTCTTCTAAACTTTCTAATTGTGAAACTTGAACCTCTTCTAGCAATATCCTTACCATATGTTGCTTGGACTCTGGAACCATCTGGTAGAGTACCATCGAGCAAAGGCTCAGCAACCGAAACAGCTCTACCGCAGCGTTGAGCTAGCTTCATAACAAAACCGTCAAGCTCCTCATGTGACTTAAAGACTATATTCGTTTTTAAAGACCCGTACATAGGATTTCTGTGATAAACATAAATAGGTATATTGACCCCATCGCAACTTATATCCTCAATGTTAGGATCTCTCATTAATGGCTCTATCTTCTCTAAGCCGATGAAATCTCTATGAATATAATATTTTATCGTTTCCTTTTGTTTAGGCGTTAATTTAATATCGTAAAACCTTATAGTTTTCTCCAGCTGGTGATCTAAATACTTTATAGCCTCTTTCTCGGTTAAACGCGTAAAATCTACATCTATTCTTTCAGTTATTAAACTCTTTATTTTTTCAAGTTTCCTACTAGTATCTGGATCCAGCTCAGGCTCAATAACTCTATAGATAAGAACTTTCTCCTTATCATCCCACACTATATGTGCGTAAGCAAAAATTCTTTCATTCTCTACTATCAAAGGATACTTCTCCTCGACCTCAGAAAGATCTTCCTTAAATTCAGGCAGGATTATATGGGCTTCCTTAAAAACTTTTCTCCCTTCCTCCCCCTCGCTAGGTAACTTTATTGCTTCAATAGCTACTGTTGGCTTCACTTGTTTTTGCTGAATCTGCGCAGGAAGTTGAGCTTGTATAGCCTGAGGTTGCGCTATAACTCCTTGCACTTGAAAAGCCTGTTGTGAGGCTAAAGTAACAGTTGGAGCTGTTATCACAAGGGGTTGTTTAACTCTCTCCACTTCTTTTGCTTTAGGTTTTTCTATCTTAGGCCTTGGTTTAGGTCTTGATTTCTTCTTAAGATATTTGGAGGCTCTAATAATTACCCTCCTCAGCACTCTCTTCTCCACATCATCAACTGAAAATCTTTGTTTGGTTGGCATTTGTCATTACAGAGCATGATATGTCTGTGCTTTCACAAACACCCTCCAAATTTTGATTTAGGTAATGGAGATTAAAAAGAGTTGCGTTTTCCTTAATGGGTGGTAACTCTGCTTCAATTGTGTCATTTTCAAGTTTTATAAGATAGGAAACCCTTGCAAGCCTTATTGGCATTTGTATTACAATAGTTGTGTAAAAGGCATCGACGCATTCCCTATTTAACATATTAACGATAATTGCAGATGATGAAAAATCGGCCATCGCCTTCGCTTGGGTTTTGGCAATTAATAGTTTTTCTTGCTTACTCTCCTCATTAAGATAAAAACAAAAAAGAGTGTAAAGAGCAACACCAATAAAAAAAAGTAAAACGAGCTCAAGCGCCGGAATCTGCGCTTTTTTGCTATGTAATTTCAACATATATGTTATATTGCGTTATCCTATTACCAGGTTGTACTGTACCCTTATTCGTAATTCTCAAAGTAGCTACTCCCGAAGTTTTTGCACCAGTGCCCTCAATTTTATAAAGATATTTGTTTGCATTGATGTTTGTAACGTCCTCACTTATTATCCTGTACCAAAGTCTAAAGGTTGTGTAACCCCCCTCACATTTTGCTTGAATAACACCAGCAGGATCCTTGCCTGCGAGGCCATACCCTCCTGCTTCGAAAACTTCCGAAATCGTATACCACTCACCAGTACAAGCTACTATAGATACCGGTGTTGGGCAAGAAATTTCAATCGCATTCTTATATGGTTCACAGGTATCAGTTTGGTTTTTTGTACCCTCATTACATCTCTGCCTCATATCGTCATTTTTAGCATCATAAGGATCACCAGAATTAATCATTATTGTGCAATCCTTAAGGTTTACTGTAACTACTTGCGTAGCCCCCCTACCTTGCAAAACAACATTTTCAATTGCTCTGTTTATTTCCTCAAGCCTGGATTTTACATACTCCGCTTGCTGCTTTAATCCTGATTTCTGCGTTATAGGTTTCGTGTAGAGGTATGTTCCTGCAACCACACTTAACACTATTGCCGTTGCTAAAACTATACCTATTTGCGTTACCTGTGCCTTAGCTTTCATTTTCATAGCAAGTTATTACCTATAACAAGTTACGGTTCCAGGACCCCACTGTCCTTCCTTTGATGTTATGAACCACCTTACTATACAGGTGTTAGCACTTTTGCAGGAACAAGTCTCATTTATTTTCTGAGGTTTCTGACCAGGTTCTAAGCTAGTAGTATTCCAAGTAGTACCATTACAGTTGCAATCATCGCACCTGAATTCCACAGTTACATTGTAGGCTGTTGCTCCCCCTATATTCTGTATATAGGGATGGCCATCCCAGTCGCACCCTGTAATAGTTAGCTGTACGCTAGTTTTTCCACCTGTTGCTAACATCCCTTCAAATGTTCCTTTCATCCAAACCCATGCAGCACCGGTTAAACTTATAGTTAACATTAAAAGCAAAATTATTGAAATTACAGGAGTAATACCTCTCTTGCTCAACATCATCCTTAACTACCTCCCAATTCTAATTTTGATTGCTTTTCCTTTATATATTTTTCCAACTTATCGATTCTTTCCTCTAATCTCTCTAGCAACTCCTTTAGACTTCTTTGCGCAGAAAGAATCTTATCAACTTTTTCCTCCACTCCCTTTTCGGAGGTTTCTACTTCCTCTTCCTCTTCCGCGGCCTTGGAAAGAGCTTCATACAATTCCATAACGCTTTTATAAGTTTTCTCTGAATACTCTGAAATTTTATCTAAAGCCTCCTTTAAAACTTTAGATAAAGATTCATTGGACTCTGCAATCTCTTCAAGCATTTTTTGATGTGATCTTAGCATCCCTACTATTGTCTCTACAAGCTCATCTATTGACTTATATACCTTGGAAACAACCAGAACATCCTTCAAGACATCTTTAATCTCATCAACTTCCCTTCTTAACTGTTCTTGCTGCTGCTCGATCTTCTCCTCTCTATCTCTGAGCTTTCTCAAAGGAGAAACTGGAACAATCTCATAAACTTCCTCAGACATTAATGATTTATTACCTCAGCTTATATTTTAATATGTTCTTAAGTGTTTTCACCAGTAGGTGAGTCATGGTTTTCAATTCCACAAAATAAAATTTTATAAATACATCATATTTTCTCATTTAAAAGATGAGAAAGTATATTATTGTCACAGGTGGCGTATTATCTGGATTGGGTAAGGGAATAACAACCGCTAGCATCGCAAAATTGCTTCAATCCCGCGGATTTAAGGTAACTCCAATAAAAATTGACCCCTATTTAAATGTTGACGCTGGAACACTTAACCCAATAGAGCATGGAGAGGTTTTCGTTACTGATGATGGTGGGGAAATTGACATGGATTTCGGCCATTACGAGCGCTTTCTCAATATAAGCTTAACAAAAGATCACAACATAACCACAGGCAAGATCTATAAAGCTGTTATTGAAAAGGAAAGGAGGGGTGAGTATCTTGGCAAAACCGTTCAGGTTATTCCGCATGTTACTAATGAAATCAAGAGGGAAATAAGAGAGGTTGCTGAGCATGATGATGCTAATGTTGTGATTATCGAAATTGGGGGAACTGTTGGAGATATTGAGAACATGCCCTTTCTTGAAGCCATGAGGCAGCTAAAGCTTGAAGAAAGGAATAACGTTATATTTGTTCATGTAACACTTGTGCCGATAATTGATAAGGTTGGAGAGCAAAAAACAAAACCAACTCAGCATAGCGTTAAAGAGTTGAGAGAGGCTGGAATTCAGCCAGACATAATTATTGGGAGGGCTAGGGATATCCTTGCCCCGGAAGTAAAGGAGAAAATTGCGTTGTTTTGTAATGTTGAGAAAGAGGCAGTTATAAGCAATCCAGATCTCGATAATATATATGAGTTGCCTATTTTCTTTGAAAAGGAAAGATTAATAGATATTATCCTGAGGAAATTAGATCTCAAGCCGAAAAAGAGTGATTTGGGTAAATGGAGGGAGCTCGTTGATAGGATGAACAGAGCGAAAATTAGGGTAAGAATCGCTATTACTGGGAAATATACTAGGTTAAGGGATTCTTATATAAGCATCGTTGAGGCTCTGAAGCATGCTAGCGCATATCTTAATGTTAAACCAGAAATTGTTTGGATAGAAACAGAAGAATTTGAGAAGGATAAGAACAGAGTATCAATTCTAAAGGAAGTTGATGGTATAATTGTGCCAGGCGGTTTTGGAAAAAGGGGTGCTGAGGGAAAAATAATGGCAATAGAGTTTGCAAGAAAGAATAACATACCATTTCTTGGATTATGCTTCGGTTTTCAGCTTGCAGTGATAGAATTTACCAGAAATGTTTGCGGTTTTAAGGAAGCAAACTCTACTGAAATAGATCCAGATACAAAATATCCAGTTATTGATCTCCTGCCTGAGCAAAGGAGAATTAAAAGACTAGGAGGCACCATGAGATTGGGTGCTCACAAGGTCGTAATAAAGGAGAATACTCTTGCATACAGAGTATATGGTAAGAAGGAAACATATGAGAGGTTTAGACATAGATACGAGTTTAATAATGAGTATAAGAACATTATTGAGCAACATAAGGGTGTGTTTTCAGGAACATCTGAAGGTGGTAGTATAATGCAAATATTTGAAAACCCGCAGTGCTCCTTTTTTCTAGCAACCCAATTTCATCCAGAATTCAAATCAAGACTTGAATCCCCTCATCCCGTATTTCTAGCTTTTATCAAAGCAAGCTTAGGAAATAGGAAAAATACTTGAAATTATCTTCATCAAAACTAACCATATAATAACTAGAGACGCTACAAGGACTACTAAAGTCAATATTAAATTCTTTATTTCCTTCTTAAACAAACTCTCCCTTTCGGTAAGCTTAGGTTGGTTTGTGCTGGAAGTTTCCGTTGTGTAGAAGATCACATTATATCCCTTTTCGGTTAACTTAAGAACATTTTTCTGCTCATCATAAGTCAGATAATTGTTTAAAATTAGCGATTTGCAAGCACTAACAACATCCTCTTCGGAGACATTTAGCTTTTTAGCAATATCAGATACCGTAGCGTTGCCCTCATGCACACTCTTCAGAATTGCAAGCTCAAATGGTTTTAGTCTTGCCACCCTTACTCAACCCTATAGAATATATAACTCCTGGAAGTAAAATAAAAATATCAAAAATAAGCAAGTACCCTTTTCCAGTTATTTTTGCAAGCTGAGGAATCTGAAAAAACGAGAAAACACAAACAAATATTGCTATGCTTGCTATTATTGCTGAAAGAGGTATCTTTATACCCTTCTCCTTAACCTTTAATTTAAACTTCAATACTGGTATTGAGAGAAACGTTATAAAATAGGTCAAAAGGACAATGGGCATAAGTAAAAGAAGAATTTCCGAAAAATCAATTAGGCTTGCCAAAACTATTGCGATTATTGCCTGCAATACTAAGGCATTGTGGGGGGTGCGATGTTTTTCATGAACGTTGGCAAGTATTCCCGGTAGAAGCTTTTCTTTTGCTAGATAATAAGGTAATCTTGCTGAGGAAGCAATCCAGCAGTTTAAGCAACTAAGCATAACGAATATTGCCCCTATAGCAATAAACCCTCCACCAAATTCCCCCAGGAATACCTCGGTAGCTGTAGCTAATGGAAAGGGGGATTTTCCTAGTTTTTGCCAGGGACATACACCCAATGCGATAATGTTTGTTGTTAGGTAAAATCCGATAACTATTAATGTAGCTATTATTATTCCTTTCGCAACTCTTCTTTCGGCCTCTATGGTCTCCTCAGCAAAGAAAGTTGCTGTTTGCCAACCTATGAAAGGTTCAAGAACCAATGGGAAGTAACAAGTAAACTTCCTTTCAAACAACTCTGGTAGAACTATGAAATGTTCCCTCTTAATGAAATAGATTCCCCACGAAATAAACGTCCATAAGAGCAGAATTGTAAAAATACCCAGAAGCATCTGAAGTTTTGCTGCATAGATAATGCCTCTTCTATTAACTGCTGTTAAAATAACTATTACAGAGACGATTATCATTATCTTTTCCACATTGTCCAGGGGTTTTAGGTAGGAAACATAGGAGACCAGAGCTGAGGCCGTCATAGCAATTGTTATCCAGGATATCACCAGACACATCCAAGCCACAAAAAAACCTATTTTTCTACCAAACGCATTGGAAACATAGCTATAAGGGCCTCCTGCATGTGGTAGTAAGCTTGTTAGCTCAGCAAAAGCCAATGCCATATAAATTGCTGAAAGACCAGCAAACATCCAGAGCAGCAGTGAAAGTGGGCCTATGTAATTTGCTAAAATTCCTGGCAACATAAAAATCCCAGAACCTATTATAGCGCCTACAAGGAAAAAGACTATATGCACAGTATCTAGCTCTCTTCTCAGCTCCATGGTATACCATACCTATTTTTATAAGCTACTTCCATCAAAGGCTTCCTCTCAGGCTTAACAGCTTTCTCTTCCGGATAACCTATTGGTACTATTGCTAGAGGCCTAATATTCTCTGGTAGGTTTAATATTTTTGAAACTTCATTTTCGTAAAATGCTCCAACCCAACAAGCCCCTAAACCAAGTGCGTGAGCTGCTATCAGAATATTTTCAACAGCTGCAGCAACATCCTGAGCATAATATAGATTTCCTCTCTCACCATACCAACTTGTCGTTGTTTCGATGTTAGCGCAAGCCACAATAACAACGCTAGCTTCCGCAATAAACTTTTGGTTAAGTGCTGCAGATGCTAGCTCCTGCTTAATTTTATTATCCTCAACAACAATAAAAATCCATGGTTGTAAATTTCCAGCTGAAGGTGCTGATATGGCACATTTAAGTATCTCCTCTATTTTTTCCTTAGAAATCTCACCTTTTTTAAACTTCCTTACACTCTTTCTCGACTTTATAATTTCAAGAAAATCCATAAAAATATTATTTGATAAAATGCGGTATATAAATAACATATGATAAAAGTTGGTTGTTGTGGATTTTCCTGCGGGTTTAGCAAGTATATTAAAGAATTTGAGGTAGTTGAGGTTCAGAGGACATTTTATGATTTGCCAAGGAAAAACACCGTTGAAAAATGGAGGGAGAGCGCTCCTGAGGATTTTGAATTCACACTGAAGTGTTGGCAAGTAATAACACATCCATGCAGCAGTCCGACTTGGAGAAAAATAAAAAGGGAGCTTGCCAATAAGGAAAACTACGGATTTTTTAAGCCAACAAAGGAAAATTTTGAGGCTTGGGAAAACTTTGCTGATATCGCTAAGATGTTAAAAACAAAAATAGTTGTCTTCCAGTGCCACCCAAAATTTGAAGCAAGTAAGGAAAATATAGAAAATATGAAAAATTTCTTTAATAGCATTGAAAGAAAGAGCATGATCTTTGCATTTGAACCTAGAAATAAAAGCTGGACCGATAAAATTGTGAGAGAAATTTGTCAAGAGCTTGAATTAACGCATTGCGTCGATATTTTTGCTAGAGACCCTGCATACATAAAAAATGTAGCTTATATTAGACTACACGGCAAACCTCCTGGGAGTGCTATGTATAAATACAAGTATAAGGAAAAGGATTTGGAATGGTTAAAGGATAAAATTAACGATGTAGGGAAAAATGTCAAAGATGTGTATGTCATGTTCAACAACATATACATGCGGGATGATGCCCTCGCTTTTAAATATCTTTTGAGCCAACAACCTTGATAAAATCCTCTGCATTCTCAAATTCCTTTAAAAGAGATTCCTGAACAATAGAGACCCTCTTCATAGAGTATCCAGCATCGCTACCTTTTCTTGTTATAACCACGGCATAGCTTCGTAATATCTTAGAAACACAGTTGAGTAAAGATAATTTCTCAATCTCTACTTCTTTATTAACCTCAGCCAAAAATTTGCACGACTTATATCTGGCAAGAAAGTCAAAAGGTGCGTATCTCGTCAGCAAAATTTTGAATCCCAAACCCTCAAACCTCTTACATGCAACTCTTACTTCTTTTCTAACCTCGAATTTTTCATCCTCATCTAGTTTGTACTTCGAGGCTTCCTCAAAAACATTAATTGGTTCTATAATATTCCATCCAAACAAATCGTACAACCTTCTGGCAACTTCAAGAAAAACCTTACATCTACTTCGTTCATACTCATAAACAGCTTTTCTTGAGACTCCCAAGAGATCGGCTAGATCCCCTAAGCTATAATTCTTTTGAACTCTTATCCTTCTAAGATTTTCCTGAGAAATCTTAACATAGTAACCTCCTCTTTCAGACATCACAAAAATTGGCATACCTTGGAGAATCTTTCTTAGAGTATTAAGATTAACCGCAACAACCCCATATCTCCTATAGATTACGTCCTCCTCTGCAGCACCCACAACCAGCAAAGGGATTGCTTTGAAAAAGAAAGCTATTTTCTTTAATTCCGCAGCATGATACCTCCTAAAGTTATCCAATTCATTTGCAACCTTTACAAACAAAAGGAGATTTCCCCTTTTAGTAATAATGTCAAAGCAGCTCTTATCAAGAAATAATGTTGAAAAACCCGCTTCTCTAAAAATTTCGCAGACACTGTCAACCAGATAGGTTTTTACCATCATCTTCCCAATCCATAATATATTATGTTGGCTTATTATCTAAAGAATTTGTGTAGGAGGGTTTTAAAAAGTATAAAGGAATATCTAAGTAGTAAGAGAAATGTCAGGAAACTGCTTATATATTGTGAATTTATTGTTAGATGTTTTGCAATTCTATCCTTGCTCTTCGTCGTAGATATCTTGCATATTTATCCAATAAAAATCCAAGAAATTATTGCCAGTCAAGTTTCTTCCATGTTAAGTTTGATGAACGTTCCCCATAGCCACGAATACTTTCACATATTCATGAAGGTTGACAATAGTATGTATGATCTCGCTATAGACAGGGATTGTATTGGATGGAAATCCTGCCTGCTTTTTTTTGCGTTAGTGTTTGCTGTGCCATCAATTCCTTTGAAAAAAAGAATTTTGGGAATATTAATTTTCTCCCCCATCTTATACATCGTAAATATCGCAAGATTAGCAACAACCTTCTATCTAGGCTACATATACGGAGCAAAGGTTTTAGATGTTGTACACGAGTATTTGTGGAGGGAGGGTTTAGCTTTTTTTGTTTTTTTAAGTTGGATTCTTTGGTTAAAATATATTGTTGGGGAAACAAAAATTTCATACAAAAACACAATACTCTATAAAATCTTTAAAAGTAAACTTAAAGCGCTAGACTGAAAATGGGTGTGTTAGATCTTTGCTACGACCTGCATAACCATGCCATTCTATCCTGCAGAGATTTTTCTTTTATAAAAAAATTTGGATACAGAAAAATTGGCGCCGTATTTGATGCCAAATCATTGGATCCCGAGATGTTTTATGAAATAGATAATATCGCAAAAAAAGAGGGCATCAGCGTATTTCTCGGTGCTGAAGTGTATGCTGATAGTTTAGCTGAATTAAAATCCTTGGCTAAGGAAGCAAGGAAATATGCGGATTTCGTTATAGCGCATGGTGGTGATCTGAAAATAAACAGACATGCCTTAAAGTTTGTGGATATTCTTGCTCATCCAGAGAGAGGTAGAAAAGATTCGGGGTTCGATTACATCATGGCGAAAATAGCTAAAAAAAATAATGTTGCTATAGAACTCAACTTCAGAAGTTTTCTGGCCGAAAACGGACTAGGACAGATAAGGGTTATGGAGCATTTTAAGAACAACATTAAGCTTGCGAGAAAATACGGTGTAAAATTAATAATTACAACTGGCGCTAAAAGCATTTATGATATAAGATCACCCAGAGAGATTTACGCTTTCTTCGAGTACATAGGTATGAGCAGGGAGGAGCTGCTAAAGGCGATGATTTATAATCCGAAGGAAATAGTGGAGAGAGGTAGAATGAGGAAAAGTAAAGATTATATTATGCCTGGCATCAGAGTTATAAAATGGGGAGAAAAGAAGAATTAGATAATCTTAAGCGTGAGGTCCTTTCTTGCAAAAAATGTGCCTTATACAAAACCAGAAACAATGTTGTATTTGGCGAGGGTAATGAAAATGCTGAAGTAATGTTTATAGGAGAAGCTCCAGGAAAGCAAGAAGATTTGCAAGGCAGGCCCTTTGTTGGTTCTGCTGGAAAATTGTTAACCGAGTTGATAGAGAATATTCTTAAGTTGAAGCGGAGCGATGTTTACATTGCGAATGTCTTAAAGTGCAGGCCTCCAGGCAATAGAGATCCCAAAGAAAATGAAATCATAGCATGCAAAGGATATCTTGAAAAGCAAATTGAGATAATAAATCCAAAAATTCTTTGCGCGTTAGGAAGGTTCGCTGCAAATTTTCTTGCTGAGAAATATAAAATAAAATTTAATTCGATAATGCAAGATCACGGTAAAGTATTTTTTGTTGATAACAAGAAAATAATTTTTACCTTCCACCCAGCAGCTGCTCTTTATAAACCTTACATAAAAGAGTTACTTGAGAAGGATTTCAAAATTTTGAGCAAGTTAACTGATTTGAAGAGAAGAAATATTACACTTTACGATTTTTAGCTAAGATAAAAACTTTTGGTGTTGAGTTTCATTACATTCCTATATGACGCGTTTGAATAAATCTTTTGGACTAACCCTTTTTATCTCCTCTACTTTATCAAGATCCTTATCATAACTTATAATTTCGTTCACATTGTTTTTAAGAGCGCAAGCAGCGTGAATGGCATCTCTTGGTTTTATATCATAAATCTCAATAAATTTCTGAGCTTTCAAAGTTATGTCTAGTGTTACAGGAAGAAATTTTAGATGTGGAAACCTTAAAAATTTTTCACCAATATCTATGGAAGCTTCTTTTCCTAAAAACTTTCTTACAACCCAAACTACCTCATCCCAAGTGAGTACAGAGGTTAATGCTTCTAACCGTCCTTCAGCAATTTTTAATAGAACAAGTCTAGAAAATTTAGCTTTTTTTTCTACTTTTTCATCTGCAATAATAGGATATATAAAAACATTTGAATCAATGTACTTCATATTCCTCCTCCAACACACGTTTTATCTCTTTAACATCCACTTTTCTCTTAAGCTTTTTTGAGTGTTTGGTAAAATCTTCTATAAATTTTTTTGGGTCAATTGCTGGCCTAATTATTATTTCATTTTCGTAGACCTCAAGAATAATATCACTACCAGGCTTTATACCTAGGTATTCTCTCACAACTTTTGGTATAATCAATTGCCCTTTTGGTCCAATTGTTCTTTTTATCTGCATGATTACTTTATAGTTAAACTTTGTAAAACTTTTTATTTAAAATTTTTCATACCTATCTTCGAGCTTGTTTAAGTTTTTTGGCTTAATAATACCAAGCGGTGTTATGAATGCTGTCACGTATTTCGCTGGTGTAATGTCGAATGCTGGGTTCTTCGCTTTTGTATCATTCGGAGCTATTCTTTTATTGTTTATATAAAGCACCTCCTTTTCATTTCTTTCCTCAATTTTTATTTCCTTACCGCACTTACAATTAAAATCAAAGGTTGATAGGGGTGCAGCAACATAAAATGGTATGTCATTCTCCTTAGCAACAACCGCCTTCTCATAAGTACCAATCTTATTTGCAAAATCACCATTGCTTGCTATACGATCAGCACCAACGATAACTAAATCTATTTCTCCTCTTTGCATAAAGTAACCTGCTGCATTATCAACAATTAATGCATGCTCTATGCCCTCATTAGCAAGCTCCCAAGCTGTCAATCTTGCTCCCTGTAGAACAGGCCTAGTCTCATCCACATAAACAAAAATTCTCTTGCCTTGGTAATGAGCAAACCTTATTGGGGCTAATGCAGTACCATAATCTACGCATGCTAATGCGCCAGCATTGCAATGGGTGAGTATCCTATCACCATCCTCAATAAGAGTCGAGCCAAACTCACCTATTTTCTTGCATTCCTTCAAATTTTTATCAACAACATACTCGACAAATTCCTTGCATTTAGCCTTCGCTTCACTAATATTTTTTGCTTCACCAATTCTTTCCATGAGTTTATCAAGCAAGTTGAATATGTCTACTGCGGTGGGTCTTTGGGATTTTAGCTCTTTAATGACAACTTCAAGATGCTTTAGCAAATCATTCAAGCTTCCTTTAAAATTCATAGTTTCGAGCAAAACCGCATAGCAAGCTGTTATTCCTATTAAGGGTGCGCCCCTGATAACCATGTTTCTTATGGCATAGCAGATGTCTCTATAGCTCCTCGCTTCAAATATTTCAAAATTATGTGGCAGTTTTCGCTGATCAATCGCCCTAACAACATTACCCTCAAACCAAATTGCTCTATATTCAAGTAATTTGTTGTTTATCTTCACCTTCACTCAAAAACACCTCCCCAAACCTTTTGGCATTTGAAATTTCAAATTTTCTATTTAAGTCATTAACTTCAAAGAAGAACCACTCACCATTATAATTAACAGCTAAAATCGGCTTGCATCCAAAGATACTTGAAAACTCAAGTAGTTTTAGGATTGCTCTCTCAGAAACATATATTTTCTCCGAATTTGCTACTTTGCATTCTATTGCAAATTTTCTTTTACCTCTACCAGCAATTATATCGGGCATTGGATATCTTGAGCACGCTGAACCAGCCACCCGGACAGCTGCAAACTTAGATTTCCATAAAAGCTTTATAAGCTTTCTTTCAGCATTAGTTCCCTTTCTTTTGGATGATGCCATAATTTTTTGCAACGGATGGTATTAGCTAACCTTTAAAAATCTTAAATGCAAGAGAAATAAATAAATGCTAACTCCAGCAAAAGTTGAGAAATTCACATTAGTAACGTTAAAAGATTATGAGGAGCCCATACTGAGAGAACTGGGGGAGTTGGGTATAGCTCACATAGAATTTAAGGAAACTGAGCAGCAACCCCATTTGCAGGATAAACTTGCTGAAATTTTGGATTTGCTTAAAAAAGTTGAGGATACCCTAAGTGTTTTGGGGATTTCTGAGAAAAAAAGAAGCTTGTTTGGCATGATCGACCTACCAGTAGAAGTTGAAGAGAAAGTAGGAGTTACAAAAGAGACGTTAGATAAAATAGAGAAAGAAGTGGAGAATATTTACATAAACATATATAAAAGGGTTAATGAATTAGCCAAAAGAAGGGAACACCTTATTAAGGAAATCAAGGAGCTTGAGGAAAGATTAATCTTGGCAAAGTTTCTAAGAGAAAATAAATTAGAAAGCAAATATTTTGGAGAAGGTAGATACACAACACTTATTTGTGGGTTCGTAACAGAGGAAAATCTAGATGTATTGAAAAAAGTGGAGAAATTGGGTGCAAAATGCATATACAAGCTTGCGGATGAGAAAATTCCATGCATAGTATTTTACCCGAACGACATTAAGGATGATGTTATAAAAACTTTAAAAATTGCTAATTTTCGTGAGGAATCCCCTCAAGATATAGAGGAGGGTATCTTAAGCAAAAAAAGAGAAGAATTAAAGGAAATTGATAAGGAAATATCAGAGTTGAAAAGAAGAGAAGAGCGAAGGTTGCTGGCTCTTAGGGAGATTCTGAGCATAGAAAAAGAGATTCTAGAAGCTAGGATCGGGCTTAAAAAAACAAAAAAATGTTGCGTAATCCAAGGGTGGATACTTCCCGACAAAAAAGCTTTACTAGAGAGAAAAGTTAGGGGGATTGCCGGAAAGTTTTGCTACATTACATATTCGCACGAAAAAGACGCTCCAACTCTTCTCACAAACTCAAAGCTGACGAAGCCATTTGACATGCTTACAAAGCTATATGGAGTTCCGTTATCCCATGAAATCAACCCAAGCATTTTCATGCTATTCACATTTCCCGTAATTTTTGGGGCTATGTTTGGAGATGTCGCCTTAGGTATTGCTTTAGCAATACTGGGGCTTGTTTTAATCAAGAAATTTAAAGGCATAGAGATTCTCAGGGATTTTTCTATCATAGTGATTACGTGCGGTGTTGCCTCAACAATTTTTGGTTTTCTGTATGCTGAAGCGTTTGGTGTTGAGCTAGAGGAACTTGGAATTCATTTGCATCCTATTTTATTTAGTCCATCCAAAGATCAGGAGATGATGCTAAAGTTTGCAATATTCATTGGTGTTGCTCATATGGGGCTCGGTATGTTGATCAACATAGTTAATAAGTTATTAGAGAAGGAGAAAATTGAAGCGATTTTCACAGCACTAAAATTGTGGATCTTTGTTGGAGGTGTTTACGTAGTGTTTTCTGGATTTAAAACACCAATTAGGTATCCTCTACTCATTAGCTTTGTCTTACTACCTTTGGAACCAATGATTAAGGAAAGGAAAATAAAGGCTATAGGACATGGTTTGATTGAGACATTAGAAACCGTTTTAAAGTTTTTAAGCAATACTATAAGTTACGGAAGAATTTTCGCGTTAGCGCTGGTGCACGCTGGTTTATGCTTGGCTGTGCTTATGATTGCAGATATGATGCCGAATATTTTGCTGAAATACTTAGTTATAATATTTGGAGGGTTTGTGGTTTTGGTGATGGAATCTCTAATGGTATTTCTACACACCCTAAGGCTTCACCTTTATGAGTGGTTTACAAAGTTTTATAGTGGTGAAGGAAAGGAATTTAAACCATTCAAATTTGAAAGAATGTATACGGAGCTGACCTCCTCTCCGCCCTAAAGGGCGAGGGTTCCCGCAGGGAACTCCCCACTCCACTACCTCACGGTAGCTTCACAGGGTCGGTTGGTGTCATCGGGCTGGGTCAGGCAACCCTCTTATTTTTGAAATGTTGCGTAAACTATTTAAATCTTATGTTGCATATATGCGTAATATGAAACTCACGCTAAAAATAAAAATAAGACTTCTAACAAGGAAAAAAGAGAAGATGTTATCCGAAGCAATTAAAGAGTTTAAGGCTTGTGTAAATGAATGGTTGAGAGCAATAGAAGAATTGGAAGAAAGACCTAATAGAGGGAATCTACATAGGTTTGCTTACCAAGAAATCAGAGAAAAGTTCAATCTCCATTCAAATGTTATTCAAGATGCTATGAATTTAGCTATTGAAATATGGAGAAGTAATAGTAAAAATAGTGGAGAGAAACCTGTTTTCGATTCAAATTGCATTTACTTCAAAGGAGTCGATGTTAAAATTGAGAATGATGGTATTATTGTACCATTAAAGTCGAGAGAAAGAGTTTATTTACCTCTCTATGTTAGAAAGTATCATCGCAAGTATTTACAACATAAGCATGGTAGAATTATTATAGCTAAGGATGGGAACGGCTACTACGCCTGCATATCAGTTAATGTTCCAGAAAAAGAGCCATTTAAACCGCAGGGATTCCTTGGGGTAGATTTCGGCTATTATAACATTGTTGTAGTTGCTGATGAAAAGGGTAGAGAGTTGCTGAGAGTTCAAGGAGACAAACTAATAGGAAGGAAAGAGTATTATGAGAACTTAAAAGCAAGAAGACAGCGAAGACTGATGAAAATATTTGGAACTAAATACAAAGATTTTGGACACAAGGATAGGAACTACGTCAATAATTTGAATCATAAAATAGCTAAGCAAATTGTTTTGTTGGCTAAGAATATGAGGAAAGCCATAGTTATTGAAAAGTTAAGGGGTTTAAAACAGCGAGAAATGCAAAGGAGAAGAAAGAGGTTGAGAAAAATACTGGCAAGATGGAGCTACGCTGATTTGATAGAGAAAATCAGGTATAAAGCTAGATTTGAAGGAGTCCCTATTGTAGAAGTTAGTTCAAAGTATACCTCTAAAACTTGCTCGAGATGTGGATATTTCAATAAAAATTTCAAGTTACAAAGAATATTTAAGTGTCCCAGATGTGGTTTAGTCATCGATAGGGATTTAAATGCTGCAATAAATATAACTATTAAAGGTGCGACTCTCCTCCTCGCACCAAAGTGTAAGGTTTCCAGCTTAGGAGGTGAAGATGTGAGATGAATTCAGAATTTGCTGCAGCAATTGCTATAGGAGT
>CAZWFW010000008.1:0-25892 GCA_964633445.1 Candidatus Undinarchaeota archaeon
AAGTTGGTCAACTTACTAATTCTCAAAAGTCAAAAGTTAATAAAGATAATGAATATAAGACATGAAACCTTTGACTTGATGAATACACAAGCAGATTAAGCCTTTGAGAGAGGAAAAAGTAATGACTGGGGCTGGATTGGTAAAGGTGAAAAGGGGAGAAGCAAGAATAAAGCTTTTGGGCAAAGAAGCTCCTTTTGATGTATGGATTTCCGATTTTATAGATAAGGTTTTGCTTGGCGTGATCGTTTTGGAAACCCTCGGATTCAAAAATTGATCTAAAACTGGGAAGCTAGAGGAAACACCTTTGCTTTTGTATTGATTAGAGAGAGGATTCACATTTTTGATTTGTAAAAATTCTTAGAGACCTTACCTTATTAAAAAAACTTTTTGAGAATTAGCGTAGGTTAACAAGCCGTATATCATAATTTTGAGTTTAATTTCTTGCATTTCTAGAAATTCACCTCAACCTTGCCCAATTTCCTACCATTATCATCTTTAAACACGAAAACACATTTTCCCTGGTCAAAGTATTTTCTCTCAACTTTTACTACATGGTAGGGGTCAGTTATTTGGTCTAAGCCATATGTAGGAACCTTTATTTGAACAATCACATCTACTATATCATTTTCTTTTTTAATTATTTTCCTTATCTCTATCTCATACCCAGTACTTGGAGCGCTTCCATAGTATGCGAAAATTAGGATATACTTCTTAAAGTCGTCTTCCGAAAAATTAATAACTTCTTCAGCACGCGAGCCCAATTTGCTTAAAAAGTTGTCTAACTCGTCTTTGTCTGTAAATACCATATAAGTAGGATGCAGCGTGTTATTACTAGAACCACCAATCAGTACTTCTCCCTTCGCAAGAGTTTCAAAAGGAATAGCTCCTTCTTGAAGTTTTATAACAACAAGAAGGATAGAAATAAGAAATATTATTAAACCACTAACATAAACAACTTTTTTCATTTTTCAATGCTAGCCACCTTCAAATCTAGTAAACTCCCCTATTCCAATGACATCTTTTACCTTTATAGTCTCTCCTTTAAATTTTATTTCACCTTCCCAGGAAATAAACGCTCTTCCCCACGTTCTCTTCCCTTCAGGATCCCACCAAGTTCCTT
The DNA here is from genome assembly GCA_964633445.1 of Candidatus Undinarchaeota archaeon. Lineage (GTDB taxonomy): Archaea > Undinarchaeota > CAZWFW01 > CAZWFW01 > CAZWFW01 > CAZWFW01. The sequence continues at coordinate 1,121 of CAZWFW010000008.1, forward strand.
CAACTCTACCCCATCCCTTTGGAGGCCAGTACTCGATTACCTTTCCTTTTAAATCTACGGTTCCTTCCTCAAAGCTACCCTTCAATTCGAAGCTTGAAGGTTGAAGGTGTGGTCCAAAGCTTTTTAAAGTAAAATCATTGAAAGGGTAACTCTCATTGAAAATGTAATTTATCCTCCCCTGATGCTGGAATTTTGGAAAATTAACTGGAGTCGGATTTTTTGAATCGCAAAGGGTAATTGTGAAGTTATCGTGAAATATTCCCATACAAGAAAACTCAACTACTCCTCCCCTTGCAGGGCAGGCTATTTCTCTGCAAGCCTCTCCCTGGTATTCCTGCTGAGCGTAATAAGCAATATGGGTTGCCCTATCAAACAAAAAGTATCCAGAAAACTCCTTTTCCTCTTTGTAGGGAAGTTTCACCGTACCTTCAAATTTTCCTACAACCCAAAAACCTCCCCAAACATCTATATCTTTTACACCGCTAAAAGCTCCGTGAACAATATAAGGACCTTCTTGAGGCCCCATCCAGAAAGGCACGCCTAAGGCTTTTGCTTTGATTTTAATCTTTAGCCCATTTTCATCAGGAGGAATGATTTCGTGATACCACGTTTGATTCTTCTCGTCGTATGCTAAAATTTCCTTATAACCCTTGGTTCCATAAACCAAAACTGTCGGATAGGGATATCCTTCTGCTCCGTTCTCATAATAATACATTCCACCTTTAAACACAGGAACATTTCTTAGGTACTCTCCGTTAACATTTATTCTTGGGGCAAAACCGCCTTCAAATGGCAATCTTCCTTGATAAAATAGAATATCCCCTTCCTCGCTTTCCCCGATGGCAACAAAGATAAAACAGCTTTGTTGCCAAGGATAACCAGGGATGTATCTTAGAAGATTGTTTTCCTCTAAATTGTAGGTAATGCCTATTGGAACCCAATCTTTTACGGTAGGAATTTTTTCAATTAAAGTGTTTGGCTCCTCTGTAATATTCCACCCTTTTTCTGGAGTTTCAGGCAATGAAAAATCTATTTTCTCTGCTTCCTCCAATGCTAGAAAAGCCTTATCAAGGTATTCCTTTGCCTTCTTGTAATCTCCTTCAAGGTATGCTTTTCTTGCTTCCTTAATCCACCAGGCAGCCTCTCTCAGGTCATAACCTTGATTTTTCTTTTTTGTATACTCCTCCTTGAATTTCAGATACTCTTGCCTTAGTTCCTGAGGGAGCTTAGTTAATGGAGGTGTTACAGACCCCTCCTGTTCCTTTTCAAAAAACAGAAAATGCAATCCAAAAATCAAAACCAATGCTAATCCACAGGAAACTATGATTAATAGCCCCTTATTCATTACATCACCTACCCAATCTATTTAATATTATTGTTATATTATTTATGCATTATCTTTTCGCATAATTTCAAAACCCTCTGGAGATAAACAGAATTTTCAAGAGAGAAAGCTGGAAAATTTTCAGCTAAATCTATCCTAAATACTTCACGTCTTCTTCATATCTTGTTGATGCCTTCTTTGCAAACTCCTTCAAAACAAATTCGTACATTCTCTTAACTTCTTGCGTCATTGTTGGTCTTATCTTCTGCATAGCTTTCTTGAAATGCTCCATCCTAACTTCCTTAGCATTAATATTTTCTCTCAAAGCTATTAATGCAGCTTCCCTGCATAAAGCTTCTATATCTGCTCCAACGTAACTCTCAGTTTTCTCAGCAAGCTTTTCAAGGTTAACATCATCTGCTAGAGGCATGTTTCTTGTGTGGATCTTCAAAATTTTCAATCTTGCTTCCTTATTTGGAGGGGGCACGAGGATGTGCCTATCAAATCTACCTGGTCTGAGCAGTGCGGGATCAAGAATATCCGGTCTGTTAGTTGCTGCAATTACAACAACTTGCCCAAGTTCCTCCAAACCATCGATACATGTGAGCAGCTGATTAACAACCCTCTCGGTAACCCTTGTACCCTCCTCAGCACCACGCTTCGGTGCAATTGCATCAATTTCGTCAAAGAAAATTACCGCTGGAGCTACTTGCTTAGCCTTCCTAAATATTTCCCTTACAGCTTTTTCGCTTTCTCCGAACCATTTACTTAACAATTCAGGCCCACGCACTGCAATAAAGTTTGCATTGCTTTCCGTTGCTACTGCCTTAGCAAGCAAAGTCTTCCCTGTACCTGGGGGGCCATAAAGCAAGATCCCCTTTGGCGCTCTTATGCCCATGCGCTTGAACGCCTCTGGATACTTTAATGGCCATTCCACTGCTTCCCTAAGTTCCTGTTTCACCTCCTCTAAGTCACCAATATCATCCCATCTAACCTTAGGAACCTCAATCAAAACTTCGCGCATTGCTGAAGGCTCAACCATTCTTAAAGCAGCCTTAAAATCTTCAAAAGTTACGAACAATTTCTCAAGGGTTTCAGGTGGTATCGGTTCTCCCTCAGTAATCTTTAACTCTGGCAAAACTCTACGCAATGCATGCATTGCAGCCTCTTTGCATAAAGCTGCTAAATCAGCACCAACGAAACCATGTGTGATGCTAGCTAGATAATTAAACATCTCATCTATTAACAGGTTCCTTATTTCTTTAGCATGCTCGCTAAACTCCTCTTTTATAATCTTTTCAATATCCTCGGGCTTCTCCAATTTTCTAATTTTAGAAATAGCATCCTCAACCTTCTCCTTAACATCCTCTTTTTGCCTTGCAAGTCTCTGTAAAGCTTTTATGACAAAATCTTTCTCATAGGACGGTTTAACAGGCATTCTGCGGGTATGTATTTGCAGTATTTCCTTTCTTCCCTTTTCATCCGGTACTGGCACTTCAATTTCCCTATCAAATCTACCAGGCCTTCTTAGTGCAGGGTCTATTGCATCAGGTCTATTTGTTGCTCCAATAACAATAACCTGACCTCTTGCCTCCAAACCATCCATACATGTAAGCAGTTGACTAACTACGCGCTTTTCAACTTCTCCAACAACTTCTTCACGCTTCGGTGCAATTGCATCAATTTCATCGATGAAAATTATTGCTGGGGCATTCTTTTTCGCTTCTTCGAAAACCTCTCTAATCCTTTGCTCAGACTCTCCATAGTATTTGGAATTATGTGTCGCATGCCCATAAGCTGTTAAGAACACTGAATTACTTGTTCCGATATCAATCATTACCTTCTCTTTTCTTATTTTCTCCACAGAACTTACTTTATCAAGCACAATCTCTTTTTCTCCAATTTTCTTCATAATTTCCAAGACAAATTTATCCTGCTCACTTATTTTAATTTTCCTTTCTGAAGATTGAGAATAAATATAGTTGACAATATAAACTATCTTGCTTGGATTTAAGGAGCAATGCCCATTCACATAAACCTCTATTTGAGGTATATCTCCATAAGATATTCCGTATTTCCTTAAAAGTGATTTTAAAATCTTTGCAAACAAATCACTATATTCAATCTTCTCGAAATCTTTTTTAGGCAAGACTAATTTAGCTAATTTGGTATTTTCAAGTTTACAATCTTTAAACACTTTGCTAGCAGCATTTAAAAGTTTTTTAACAGAGGATCTCCCTGAAATAACTAATCTGTAAACCCAAGAAATTGGAGTTTTATGCTCTCTTACAATTGCTTTTATACCCTTAAGCTTCAAGAAGGTTCTTAAAGTCTCTAAGACTTCTTTATCTTTAGAGTAAGCAATTAGTTGGGAATATTTAATACTACCATCTGAAATTACTAATCCTAAGATAAATGAAGAAAGCACATTTAATGAGCAATATCTTAAGATCTTTAAGAATTTCTTATAATCTTTCCTCCCACTAGCAAAACCTATATCATTAAAGAAGCTCACGAGATCTTTTGAATAAACGAAAACTCTTGAACCGTGGGATCTAAATCTATCCAATCCAAATATATCTTTAATTAATCTCTTGAACAATTCTCTTTCAAAATCATTATCACTTGCATAAACAATACAGTCATGACCAACATGACCATCTCCAGCTACTAATCCTAGCAACAAAGCTAACTTTTCATTTAAAACTACGTTTAAATTTTTAAATTTAAATTTAAAAATGTTTGCATTATGTTGAATTGAAAGAATACAATCTCCTTTTCTAATATCTTCTGCCTTCTTCCAAATGATACCTAAATCTGTTAACACGAGGAATGGGTGATTAGCTGAGACATTATAGCTTACACCAGATTCAAGTTTTAACCTTATGTATTCAGGAACTTTGATTTCTGTTATTTCTGTTATTTTGCTAAAGGTTGGTTCAATCTTGTTGTTAAATGATAATATTTCCAAAGGTTCAAGAGTGTGAGTAACAAAGTTAGCACCATCCGCAACTACTTTTTTCCTATACTTTAATAAATCCTTAAATTTGCATACTTCAACTTTATTCTTATTTTTCACTATAATCTCTTCCTCAGAATCAAAACACATTACTTCTGGCCCATTAATTGCTATGAAATAAGCGTCAGCCTCATTAGCAACAGCTTTGGCAAGTAACGTTTTACCAGTACCTGGAGGACCATAAAGCAAAACACCTTTTGGAGGATCAATTCCAAGCCTTTCAAACAATTCGGGATGCTTTAAAGGAAGCTCAACCATTTCCCTAATTTTACTTATCTGATTCTTTAAACCACCGATATCCTCATAAGTAACCTCAAGCATACCTCTCCTAACTTTTTCAACAGCCTCTGGTCTAACCTCCACCTCGGTTGTGTCAGTGATCTGCACAACACCCTTAGGTTGGGTCCTCACAACAACGAACCTCAGCCCACTTAATCCAGTAAATGCAAATCCAGTATCAAAAATAGAGATGGTGAAGAAATCCTCAAAGAAATTGCGTCTTGGAGCTGATGGTGTTACAATGTCTCCCTCAACTACTGGTCTACCAAGCAGGCTTCTTTGAAGATATTGCCCAGGAACTTCAATATGCACGCCTTTTTGTGCTGGTGCTAAGATTACCCTTCTCGCCTCTTTAACATCTGCCTTTCTAACCTTAACAACCTCACCGACACCAACCTCAGCGTTCTTACGAGTTATACCATCCATTCTTATAATGCCAAGCCCAACATCGCTCGGGTAAGCTCTATCAACAATTGCAGCTGTTAATTTCTTACCTTCGATTTCAACAATATCGCCGGGAGTAACTCCAATCTCCCGCATAGAACACAAATCAATTCTTACAATACCCCTTTCAGCATCCTCTGGATAAGCTTGAGCAACTCTAAGCTTTATCTCCTTCTTTTTCTCTCTCATTATGTATTTCTTAGTTAATTTCTTTTTAAAATAATTTTTAAATCCTTCGGCGGGAAGCCCCCTTCTGAAAGGGAGAGGATGGGAGCCGAAAAATATATAACCTCTAGTATAATATCAAAACAATAAAGATGAAGGGATGGGACAGCCCTGATAGCCTGTTAGAGAGAACCTCTGCCACAGTAAGGCTGAAAGAGCCGACTGTGGTAAGTTCTCTCTGTGAAGCAGGAAGCTCCTTCCGAAAGGGAGGAGTAGCTCACATCAGGCAACTCTCCACACACTTCTCTTGCCAATATCATCTATAATAATACCAGCCTCATTTAACTTACTTCTGATGCAATCTGCCTTTTTAAAGTCTTTTTTTGCTCTAAGCTCATTTCTGAGCCTTAAAATTTCATCTATAAGCTCTGCAACGCAACCTCTTGCTTCCTTGCCGAATTCCTCAAGAATGTTCTCTAACTTTGCTTTATCAATGCGTGGTTCTTCAATTCTTAGCCCAAATATTTCTATAATTTTTTCCACCACATCTTTTAAGTCACTGAATGAACCTGCATCACTTTCAGCCAAATATTTGTAGAATTTGGTTATGGTGTCCAGTAGACTTGCCAAAGCCTCTGGCGTTGCAAAGTCATTATCCATGCTATCCTCAAACTTTTTCTTCAATTCCTCAGCCAAATTCTTAATATACGCATCTTCCCTCTTCAATTCAGCTTTCAAAATCAGTGTTTGATAGAAGCTTCTAATTCTTTCGAATATCGCTTTACTTTCCTCAATTTTCTTCCATGAAAAATCTATTGGACTTCTGTAATGAGTTTGTAGGAAGAAGACTCTAAGCACATTTGCATCATATTTTTTAAGGAAATCTCTTATTGTTATGAAGTTACCAAGGGATTTGCTCATCTTCTCCCCATTAACTGTCAATAAGCCAGTATGTATCCAATATCTAACAAATTGCTTACCTGTAGCAGCCTCACTTTGAGCAATCTCATTTTCGTGATGGGGGAATATCAAATCCTGAGCACCGCCATGAATATCGAAGCTTTCGCCAAGATACTTCATACTCATCGCTGAGCATTCAATATGCCATCCCGGTCTACCCTTACCCCAGGGGCTATGCCAATAGGGTTCATTCGGCTTAGCCTTCTTCCACAAAGCAAAATCCGCGGGATTTCTCTTTTTAGGATTAACTTCAACTCTTGCACCAGCTTTAATCTCCTCAAGACTTTGCTTTGACAGCTTGCCATAATCCTTAAACTTGCTCACTTCAAAGTAAACGTCTCCATCAGAAACATAAGCGTAACCCCTTTCTATAAGCTTCTCAACGAGATTTATGATATCCTTGATGTGATCCGTTACTCTTGGATGAACATCCGCACGCTCTATGTTAAGCCTCTCTATATCCTCAAAGAAAATTTTCTCAAACTCATCTGCAAGCTCCAAAGGATCCTTTCCAAGTTCATTCGCTCTTTTTATTATCTTGTCATCGACATTTGTTATGTTCATGACAAATTTCACCTTGTAGCCCCTGTACAGCAGATATCTGCGTATGATATCAAATGCAACATATGTTCTTGCATGTCCTATATGGGGATAGTCGTAAACTGTAGGGCCGCAAACGTACATTCTAATTTCATTATCCTTCAAGGGCCTGAATTCTTCTTTTCTTTTGGTTAACGTATTATACACCTTCATTTATATTCACCTCCAAACAATTTTGTTGAAAAGTATCTATCAGCACTATCTGGAAAGACCGTAACAACTCTTTGCTCTTTAACCTTTAGACATGCAGCCGCATTCGCACCGCTTGAGATTCCTACAAAATATCCTAACTTTGCAAGCTTTTTTGCGAAATTTAACGCTGCCTTGTCATTTACAGTGATAATACCATCTATTAAGTCAAAATTTTCTTCAACTATCTTGGGCACGAAACCCTCTCCAATTCCTTCAATAATATGTCTCCCCGGCGACTTACCGCTCAGTACTGCGGAATTTTCTGGCTCTACAGCATAAATCTTAACATCATCAATTTTCTCCTTTAAGTACTTTGCAACGCCTATTAGCGTGCCACCAGTACCCACACCAGCGACAAAAGCATCAATATCGCCTTGCATTTGCCTGTAAATCTCTTCACCAGTTTTGTAGTGAGCCCTTATATTCAATTCGTTTTCAAACTGATTTGGCATAAAAGCGTTTAATTTTCTTGCCAGTTGTTTAGCTTTCTTGATCATTATGCTTAAATCTCCCTCAGCTTCAACGTAATGTAAACTCCCTCCGTAATATTTTGTTATCATTGTTCTTTCCTTACTTGCGGATTTAGGCAAAACTGCAATAAATTTATAACCTTTTATTGAAGCAAGCATAGCAAAAGCTATACCTGTGTTGCCTGAGGTTGGCTCGACTATGAAACCTCCTTTTTTTAATAATCCTCTTTTTTCAGCTTCTTCAATAATTTCCTTAGCAATCCTATCTTTTATGGAACCTGAAGGATTAAAGTATTCTAGCTTCGCCCAAAAATTCTTGCCATCAAGAAAAATCCTGGCTAATGGTGTATTTCCTATTAGCTCTAAAGGAGAATTAACAAACTAAATCACCCTTCATAGATTATAAAAACTTAACTAAGTTTTATTTAAATTTTTTGATATTATTGAAGTCAAGGATACTAAGCAAGCTTTGGCATAAGAAGCAAAGTCAAGTCATCTTTCTTCCTTTAGGCAAGAATGAAGCTATCCTTCGCTTTAATAAATAACAAGGAACCAGTTGGCAATGGAGTTTCCTGGCTGTTTTATATTTTTTTACAATCTATATTATTCGAGAGACTCTTACTCTGGATTCCAAAGTGTAAGATTTAAATATCCAGAATAGACTCAGGAAATTATAGTAAGCGAAAGATGAGCGTTAGAAGCTTCCTTATAATGCTTTTATTTGTCTTTACAGGTATCCCCTTAGCTAGCTATATTTCAGCTCAAGGACCGTCCTATCCTAATCCCGGGCACCCGGCTAGTGACATAGGGCCGGGAACTTTCAGCTGCCTAGGGGCTAATTGTTTCTGGGAATTTCCTGGAAAGGTTATAATAGAAGGAATTCTCAATCTAACTGGCCATAATATAACAAATGTTAAAAATATTGATGCTGAGGGTGATATCCATGCTACAGGAGATATCTGCACAGATGCTGCTGGTGGTAAGTGTCTAAGCACCACTCAAAAAAGAGTTACTGGAAGTTGTGCTGAAGGTTCGGCAATTAGAGTTATTAATTCTGATGGAACAGTAGTTTGTGAAGCTGATGATGTTGGAGGCAGTGGTGATATTACAGCAGTTTATGCTGGTAGTGGTCTTTCTGGAGGAGGAACTTCTGGAGATGTAACTCTATCTCATGACGATACATCATCTCAGAGCAGCGTTGATAACTCTGGAGGAACGGTTATTCAGGATATCAGCTTGGATGGTTATGGTCATGTTACTGATATAGAAAGTGTAGATTTGGATTCCAGATACGTAAACGCTGATGGAGATACAATGAGTGGTGATTTGGATTTAGGAGGAAACTATTTGAAAGGAGTAGATAGGTTGTATAATAGTGGTGGAAAACTAGTTTTAACACATCCTGGAGGTGACCCAAGTTATGTAGAGTTGTTTGCATCTGTGATCGAAGCAGAAGGTTTTTTTGATCCTGTTGATGGAGAGGTTGATTTGGGATATGACCCAGGCTCTGGTTACTCATATGGTGCAAAAGTTCATGGCGACTTAACGGTAACTGGATGCATAGACGGTACTTGGTGTGATTTAGTTTTTAAAAATGGATTCAGAATTGTGGAGGTAGAAAATGAAAATGCTCTCTATATCCTGAATCAAAAGGGGGAGAAAATAGCGAAATTAGACGAAAATGGAAATTTATTCGTAAGAGGAAAAATTATAGAAAACTTTAATTTTGATGAAGAAGAATAGTCTGCAAAATTACGCGAATTTTATGGTAGTTACCATAAATATCCTCTGCAAAGCGATAGATGAATGTTGAACTTAAAATCTAGGTTATTTGAAATTAGAAGACAACAAAAGTACCAACTTTTTATATTTATCAACAATGTTTTTAAGCCTCTCTTCACTCGTAGCTTGAGCACATATATTTATCTCAGGCATTGTCTGACTAGCTCTTATTAAAACCCACTCCTCATCGCTTAGGTTAACTCTCAAACCGTCCATAACATCCTGAGCATCTGGAAATTTTCTTCTTAAAGCATTAATTATCTTTTGCTTAATTTTGTGTGAATTTACATTTACATAGATCTTTTCTATCGGATTTATCCTATGTTTATCTACTAAATCAGATAGTTTTTCCTCGCTTTCTTCCAAAACTTTAGTTAGCATGAGGGTTGCCAAAAGACCATCTGAAAAAGGATAGTAAATATTGAAATAAAAATGGGAGCTTTGTTCAGCAGCGAAGATCGCTTTCTCCTTAATGCATTTTTTCTCTATATAGCTATGACCTACTCTCCACCATATTAGCTCTCCACCTTTTTCAGCAACTAATTTTTCTATCTCAACAGCACAATCTGCCGTTGCGATAACTTTCCCCTTCCTTTTCTCAAGCAAATAACTTGCAAATACCATTGCCATTTGACTTCCATTTAGAACCCTTCCTTTATCATCTACAAAAACGCTCCTATCGGCATCCCCATCATAAGCAACACCAAAATCCAAGCCTTTTTTCCTTACAATATCCTGCAATTCTTTTAAATTATCCCCTTTAGGTTCGGGTCTTTTGCCATAAAAATAAGGATCAAAATTTTCATGCAAGTTTACAACATAAGCGCCAAGCTCCCTTAAAACTTGAACATTTAAGTTTCCAACACCTCCAAATGTTTCTACACCAATCCTACAACTTATATTTCCAAACTTCTTACGTAGAAAAGTAGAATATCGCTCATATGCGTTATCTTTAATTTCTCTACATACTGGCTTTTCAACATCTTTAATTTCTTTAGCAAATCTTACTATTTCACTCAGCTTCTCCAAGACGCTGGTACCATCCTTCTCTATAAGTTTCACACCGTTATACTCAGGGGGGTTATGACTTGCTGTTATATATGCACCATATATACCTTTCTTCCAACAATAGAAGTAAGTCATAGGGTTCGTCGATAAGCCTAGATTTATAGCATCATTATTTACTCTTACACCTTCAGAGAAGCATCTAGCAACAGCAGGGGAGGATTTTCTCGAGTCGTAACCTATGGCGATGCTATTGTTAAAAATCTTGGAGTATGCTATACCTATCTTTCTAAAAAAATCTAAGGTTAAATCCTCACCGATTTTCCCCCTTATATCATAACCGATCATTCTTCTGACCTTCTTATTTTGATTCTCTCAATTATTAATCTTTGCCCTATATCCGTTCTGAGAAATTCAAAAAATCCTACCACTACTAGGTAAAGAATAAACGCTGAAAGGAGCATATCCTTTGTTAGCATAATATCGGTATGCGTCCAAATCACAAGTAAAATTGCTGGATAATAAACTAACGAGGGGGAAGCAAGAAGAAACGTTATATATGGGGGCATCCTATGGGTAAATGATATAAATACGATAAACAGCCCGTAAAGGACTAGTAGAATGCTTAGCAGAAGTTTCGTGTAAAAGTATGCTATTTCTTCAGTAGCTACTAGGTATTTGATGCAGTCCATTCCAGTGAAAAATAAAATAAAACCATTTGATAGGGAAGTGTTCCAACCTAAAGCCTCCTCTCGATGTATGGAGAAATATATCTCGAGCACTAACCAAGTAATTAGCAAGGGTAAGGATGTCCAAAATATAACGAAGTTACTAAATGGGGCAGTGATTATAAGTGAGATACCTTTGAGGATACTCATAATTTATTGTTTATTATTAGAGAGATAAAAGAAATGCTCCAACTACTATTATGATAAGGTTATCATCAATAATCTCGCTCCTCTTTATAAAAGATTCTAGGATTGTGCATATTAAAGCTACAAAAATTAAGCAAAAAATCTTGAAATTTACATTAATAAGGAGATCAAAGAAGAGGATGGCACCTGTGGATGAAGTAAAAAATGCTAATGAGCCCTCAAAACTCTTATTCTTATTATAGGGTAGTTTATGCCTTCCGTAGTTTTTGCCTATAATTGTTGAGAAAGCATCACCTACAGCAGCGATTAGTGTAGCAGTTGCCACAGCTGTTTTTGAAAATAATATCAAGCAAATCAATATCGCTAAAATAAAGAAAAAAGACCCTTTACCAATCATGAATTTTAGTTCGTCCTCCCTACTAAGATAAAGAATGGTTTTTTGAAGAAATGCAGGCAGCTTACTAAAAAATTTCACTATCAAAAAATAGATGGCGATTCCTAAAGAAAACAGCGTAAGCAGGATAGATTTATCAAGCATATATATTGTTAAGGCTAAACAGACTCCAAATGCTAAGTGAACAAATTTCCTATAAAATTCTTTTCTACCTTCTGACATATTTGCTTACTCTTATAGATTCTAGTATAATAAGCAGGAGAATCGCAAAAAGGATTTTGAGCAGCATTTTCTGTAGAATTAATATCGCTACAACACTGATAACAGCCAGAATAAGCAAAGTTAATAGATTTCTCGAAGCGGAGCAGCCGAATCTTATGAGATAAAATATTATTTCACTTAAAATAGGTATTTTCGCAAGCGTTAGTAAATTTTTTGTTTTCTCCCTAAAAACTATATGTTCTGCAAGCTTTAGATCACTTTCAGTATCTATGTCGCACCAAACCGCTGAAGAAACATCTAAAACTCTCGCCTTATCGTCTTTAGCTATTTCCTCCACAGCATTACTCCACTTTGTTTTATTTTTTGCTAAACACCGACTAACATAAGAGAAGATGCTTGATTTGCAGAGAAAAACTCCTGTATCTATGCAATTCCACTCATCTATATTTTTACCTATAGCTACGATATGCTTATCTCTTTCTAAAACCTTTGTCGCCTCTTTAGGATTGTTAGGTAAATTATAATCTACACAAAGAATCAAACTAGCATCATCCAAATTTGCGGTAATTGCTTTCTTGAAGACATTTTGTGAAATATAGTGATCAGCCATGGTTAAGATGAATTTTTCCTCATTTTTTATAACATCTTCTACAACTTTAACCGAGGAAAGATTATCCTTATACTCGTAGTGCGGATTTTTAACGTATTCTATATTAACACCAAGTTTTTCCCCATTGCCCAAATATCTCTTAATCATCTCGCCTTTATACCCAATTACTATAATGAAGTTCCTTATACCAGCTGCCTTCTGTTCAAGAATACTCCTCTCAATGATGGGGGTTCCTAATAACTTTATTAGGCATTTAGGCGTTGTTTTTGTCAAGTTCCTCAATCTATTTCCTTTACCGGCGGCAAGAATTACCGATTTCATTTTTTGTTAATTAAAAAAATCCTCAAGAAAAAGCTTTAGTCAACTTGTTCACCAAAAGATGAAAAATTGTAGATTATATTTTCTACTAGCTACTACCAGCTATCACATGCTTAAACCTTGATGCGCCGAATGGGTGCATAGTAAAGATTATTCGCATGAATCCTTCAGCTGAAGGCAATTCCAGTTGGATAATTATCTAATACTCAAATTTAACAACTTTTTTCCCTTTTTTGCAGGGAATAACTCTTATTTTGGCATTCTCAAGTTCTCTCTCAAGCTCTTCACCCTGATATAACTCATGAAGGAAGACTGCAAGTGCAGCAACTTCGGAATGCGGTTGATTCGTAATTGCTACATTATAGTCGGCAATTTCGTAGAAATCCTTAGGAACCTTTTCTGCTCCTATAAGGATAAGTTTGTCTTTTGACGAATTTCTGATTTTGTCTATAATTTTATTGATGGGCAATCCATACATGGTCAAATTTATTATTTCACCTGTCCATTCTTTAACAACCTTTTTCCAAGGAATACCGCTTACTATCTCGAAGGAACCTCCCCATAATTTAACAACTTTTTTCACAGAACTTTCAATGTTTTTGTCCTTAACATCAGCAATAATAATCTTGTGAGCTCCAAAGGCTCTTGCCACTAAAGCGCAATGAGTTGTTATTCGTTTATCTCTCTCAGGCCTATGCCCATATCTTAAAACAACAATCTTATATTGCATTAGAATAATATTGCTAAAATGATAAAAGTTTTATACCTAGGGGAGAGAGGCGTTGTTCGAGATAGGAGACAAGCTAATCTTCTTTATCAGAAAGGTTGTTTTGGGGAATTTGAGAACAACAAACTTATATTATCAAAGGAGGAGATCCTTTACTTACTTGAGGATGGAAAAATAAATCTTGTTGGAAATAAGGGAGAGATAGACTTGCAGGAATTTCTAAGTAGTGTTTCTGAGGATAAAGAGTGGTTTATGAAATATTTAGTTTATAAGGATTTGAGGAGAAGGGGTTATATTGTTAAAACTGGGCTGAAGTTCGGAGCTGATTTTAGGGTATATGAGAGAGGAGAAAGGCCTCCAGACCACTCAAAATATTTGGTTTTAGTTATTCCAGAAGAAAGAAAGTTTATGCCAAATGAACTTACTAGAATAGCAAGGCTCGCTCATTCCGTAAGGAAAAGGTTATGGATTGCTATTGTAGATAAGGATTCCAGTATTGTTTACTATGAGGTGCTATGGAAAAAACCTTAGTTTATCTTGTTGCTTACAATAGAGGATCATCCAGCACCTATACCAAGTCCTTGAAGCTTGCCTCTTAACTCATCAAGCTTCTCCCTTAATCTGCTTTCTTGCTTTTCTAAAGCCTTAATTCTAAGCTCAAGGGTGTTTTTCTTATCCTTAAGCTCCTTTACGATATCCTCTTTACTTTTCTTAACAAGAAGCTTGCCGATGAGGTAATATGTTTCGGTCTTCTCTTTTAACTTATCTATGTGCTCCAGTGCTGTTTCAACCTCTTTAAGCTCAATGATTATCTGATACTTCTGATTGGCAAGTATCTGCAACTGTTGTTGGAACATTTGAATCTGTTTTAGTGATTCTTGAAGCCCCTCCATATCAACACCTCTTTTAAATGGTCTGTCGATGGCATAATGTTCTCCTCTAACAGTTTTTGAGCATCTTAACGCATTTTTATCAAGTATGTTTTTTCAACTATATATACTTTTTGACCCTATTTCATCTTTCGGTCGCTAAGAAACATGATAATTTAGAAGTTAAAAACTTTTTTCAGTTCCGTGCAAATTTATAATGTAACTAGCCTCTCAAAAATAGCAATGCTCGAGGTAAAGATAAGAAAGGAAATTGCTGAACAAATTCTTCAGGGTAGGCAGATTGTAAAGAAAAGAGAAGTGAAAGCGTTAAAGGTAAAGCCTGGAACCTTAGTTGAGGTTTTCTGCGGAAATGAATTTATTTGCGTTGCTTCTGCCAATCCAAAATCTAATTTTGCCCTAAGGGTGGTCTCGCTTGAAAAGGAGCACAACATCGAAGCAATTTTGGAGCAGAGGTTAAAAAAAGCAAAGAAAATGAGGGAGAAAGTGGGATATAAAAATACATTTAGATGGGTTTTCTCAGAAGCTGACTTGCTTTCGGGATTAATTATAGATAAATATGAGAATGTTGCTGTCATGCAAATTTCAAATCCTTTCTTCGATAGAATACGTAATACTATAGCTAAAAAAATTGTGAATGTGTGCAAGGATATAGAGATCGTATACGAAAGAAATGACTATCGTAGCAGAATTTTAGAAGGTTTAAAAGAGCGTAAGGGTATTCTCCTAGGTGATGCGGAAAGGTTGGAAAATATGCCTGTAATAGAGCAATGCGACAGGAGGTTCTATGTTGACTTCATAAATGGACAAAAAACTGGATTTTTTCTGGATCAGCGAGAAAATAGAAGGATTTTCTCTAAACTAGCTTTTGGCAGGGTTCTAGATATGTTCTGCTATACAGGATCTTTTGGTATTTGCGCTGAGAAGGCTGAGGAAATCCATTTTGTTGAAAAGGATAAACAAGCTATAGAAGTACTTAAAAGAAATCTGGAAATAAATAGCATTGAAGATAGAGCACGCATCTTCACTGAGGATGCCTTTAAATTTGTAAAAAGATGTAATGCGAGATACGATTGCATAGTTCTGGATCCACCCGCATATCTGCAGGAGGGTGTGCCAAAGTATAAAGCTATGAAATCGTACTACCTAATAAATTACTATTCGCTTAGGCTCTTGAAGGAAGGAGGATTGTTGATATCTTGTAACTGCAGTCAAGGTATTGGGAGGGAGGAGTTTAAAGAACTTGTTTTCAAGGCTGCAAGAAAAGCTGGAAGGAAAGTAAAGCTAATAGAATATGCAAGGGCAGCATATGATCATCCTACTGTTCCTTTTCATCCAGAGTTGGACTATCTTAAAGCATTATTTATATATGTTGAGTGAGATTTTTGTTCTTCTCTTTTGACTTCATCACCGTATATTACCTTTTCATACCTGGCTGCAGTGGCTTCCAAGGAGTCTGCATATCTGCTTTGCTTTGTCTTCCTTCTTCTAACTTTCACAAAAATTGGATAATTTACTGCCTCTCCAACCACAAGCACTTCTCCAACTTTAAGTGTAGAGATACTCTCAAGATCATCCCTTGATATAGCTTCCGAGCTCCTTCCTATGTGATCCAAATCGTACGGATTGGTTATTCTCAGTATTAGGTGTGTGTTGCATTGGCTGAGAACGGTTGTTGATAAATGCAAAGGTCTCTGGCTTATTACGCAAAGGCATGCATGAAACTTCCTACCCTCTCTCGCTAATGTTTCAATATTTTTCTTAGATATTGCCAGTTCCTCTCTAACTTTCTCAGGAGCAAATTGATGCGCCTCCTCAATTATCTCTAAATAAGGGGGAATAAGACCATTTCTTCTATAGAAGAACAATTTTTCAGTTATATGGGCGACAATTATTTGCTTAATTTTAAGGCTTAATATATTACTTAAATCCAAAACAACAAGCCTTCCTGGCCTAATAATTTTTTGCAATGCAGGATAATCAACTTTACTAAAGATTCCTGTGTTTTTCAGATCTTCAAGCCAACCAATTAGAGCCTGCTTCGTGCTTCTGCTTATAAGCGTATCTGCCTGAATTCTCCTTATAATATCCTGCAAAGAATACAACTCCTCCGATCTCTGAAGCTCCTCAATAATTCTGGCGAGATCCCTTCTTTGAGCGGGAGATATATTCGGTATAAAGGATGCGATTTGATTTGCATAAAGGGTTGAAACCCCTATCCTATATTCAGATCCCTCTATTACCTCCACCTTATCTGCATAATTCTTATCCTCTGCAAAACTTACATATTCTCCATGTACATCTATAACTACCACAGCAACCCTTCCAAGCTCTTTTTTCCTATCAAGTAACTCCTCTATAAGAACAGAGGCTAAATAGCTTTTACCAGATCCCGATAAAGCCAATATGGCAAAATGCTTTTGAAGAAGACGTGTTAAGTTAAGTCTAACCTCTACATCATGATTTTCGAGCTTTCCTATGTACAATCCATTTTCGTCGATCCCTAGGAACTGCTTAAGCAAGGATTCTTTAGCTAAATAAACTTTAGCCCCTGGAGATGGGGGATAACTTAGCTTATCAAAAGTATTCCCGTCCAAAACACCAAGGATCTTCGCATCAGCAACCACGTACTCCCAATCTACAATAGGAATGAAATCCTCAATTTTTCCGTTTTGATTGAAATCCTTCACCGACTCTGCATGCATAAAATAGCGATTGGTTTTTCTTATGTTAGTTATTAAAGCTATAGCCAACCCTTCCTCTGTAGTTACAGTTACAAACTGATTTCTTCTTACTGGTATTTTAAAGGAATTATTGCTAACTACAAAAGAAAATTTGCTTGTAGTTGGACCATCTGCCGTTGATATTACAATACCTACTTCCTTCAATTTTATCACTACTAAATTTCTATCGAAGGGTACTTTATAACCTTTATCCTTTGTAACAGGTACATTAGGATTTTTGGCAAATATATTTAATAGGTTAAAAGAGAGTAACTTGCCACTATTCATAAACTAAATAAGTTTGTTGAGTAACTTCACTGTCTTGTTTTTTCCAATCACACTAAGCAAAGTTCCGAGCTTTGGGCCTTTGTCCTTGCCAAGTAAAGCTCTATAAATTTTCGGATAGAATTCTCTAGGTTTTGATTTGCTAGAAATTATTAAGTGGATTTTCGTCTGTATATTATCGGGTACCCAATCCTCGATATTTTCCAATTCGTTGATAATTTCAGCAACTATTTTTCTATCCTTTCCGCTAAACTTTACACTGGGATTATCTATTATTTTTATTTTCAGCATTTCTGGTCCATATTTTCTAGCCCAGTATGCAGCTTTTTTTATCCTACCTAGTACTCTCCTAAAATCTTCGTAGCTTATACTTCCGCTTATATGCCCAGTTCTTACTAAAACATTTTTAATTTTTCCATCATCTTTAAGCAGCTGGCCAATTATTGCAGCAAAATTATAAGGTATGCGTGCTGGCTTTTCTTTGGGTAAATTTCCGTGCATACACAAATAATAAATTACAAGCTCCTCTGGTGATGCGTATCCCCTTTTACTAGCTTCTCTCCCTTTTAGCTCCTCTTCAGCAATTTCATTTTTCGTTATAGCATCAATTGTTCTAAAGACTTTACTCTCAAGCATATCCCATTCGTCAACAAGTAAATTCAAATTTTTAAGCTCGATGTCTCTCTGCATCATGGGTCTCTTAGTATAAAGATAAAGTACAATCTCTGGTTCGAGCATCTTCAGAAATTCTGTTAAATTGTAGATATTGCCTTTAGATCCCGACATTTTCTGCCCATTAACGGTAAAAAATTCGTATGGCACTGGAATTGGAGCTTCTTTGTCAAATAATTCCTTGAGGAATTTAGGGGAAATCCTGTAGCTGCTAATCCAATGATCCTTGCCCATTGGCTCTATATCTGCATCAAAATAAACCCAATCGATAGCCCATTCAATGTACCAATCAACCTTTCCACGCCTTACGCTACAATAGCCCTTGTATCCGCAACCCTCAACGGTTTTCTTCTTTAGATGTCTTTTTTCGCAGATATATTTCACCCTTTTACTTTTTTCGTCATATTCAGTAACATGCGTAGTGCCGATCTTTCCACAATTTTCGCAAATTGGGCTAAATGCATATTCTCTTACATGCTGCTTAAATTCCTTATAAATCTCTTTAACCTTCTCCTTCTCCTTTAGCACCTTCTCAACGTAGCTATTCCATTCCCCCTGAAAATAGAGGATGTTTGGCGAGTAGTATTCAAATCTTATTGATGTTGTTACACCAAGCTTCTCCAGCTCCTTGAAATAAACTGAGAGAAAATGCTCAGACCATGAACTGTGACATTTGAAAGGATCGGGTATCATGCAAACTGGTTGAGCGTCATACTTTTGCTCATATTCCCTTCTTAATTTTTCTGGAAATTCGACTAAGTTACCTTCTTTATCACAAATTACGCTAGGAAAACCTCTGATAGGGTCGCGATCATCTGATGTAAAGACAACTCTTACCTCATGTCCAAGGATCTCTATACATTTAGCAATAAAGTAGCATCTTATAACATCGTTAGCATTTCCTATATGCAAAACTCCCGTTGGCGTATTTGCACATCTCACCGTTATTAATTTTTTATTTTTTTCTTTAGCCCTTTGAATACCCTCTTTTGCTACTTTTACAGCCCAAAAATCTGAAATCTTAAATATTTTCTGCCAATCGATTTGAGCCATAATTTCTTTTAAATGATAAATAATTCTTTTAAATCTTTTATAGAGTTCCATAACTTAATTCACTGTTTAGTATAACATTGCAGATAAACTCAATAATGCAAATCTAAGGGGTTTTTCTATTTTTCTAAGAACTCTCTTACTTTTGCAAAGCAGAAAACGTTTTTGCTATTTTTTAATTTTCTTAAAGCTGATCGTGTAATAATAGTGTAAGTTAGGGATACTTTATCCGTTTCATTACTCTGGACACATCTTTTACATATGCAATAATGATCTTTTATTTCGCATCCGCAATGAAGTTTTGGAGTACTTGCGCATTTAACACTAAGAATATCCCTTACTATTTCAGGAGCTTCTATTCTTTTGGCTGAAATTACCAGAATACTTTCGTTTCCATCAGAAACATAAAAACTCCAAACGCCGCAGCACTCTATAGGAGGTACCGAAGAGGCGATACAATTCATACTGTTTGGACTAATGGGCTCTTTGAAAGATTCTATTTTCTTAAGCTTACCAATTTCAGTAATATTCGCTTCTTTCTCTTTTTTATTTGGATTCTGCATGTAGAATCCGCTAATTAGAATAATTCCAACAGCCAGCTTTGTTACAGCCTCCCTACCTCCTACTAACAGCTTTTAGCAAGGATCCTTTATAATAGCGAGTCACATAACTTTACCCTTTGTAGGTGACTTAGTTGACAGTTAACTAAAAGATTATAAAATAAGAAATGATATTACTTAAATTAATGATAAAAAGAGCTCAAGGTTTATCACTAGATATGGTAATTGGCATGCTTATACTTTTGGTAGTTGCGATGGTTGTTATTAATTTGTTTATAAAGACAATTAAAAGAGGGGAAGAGGCTAGCCAATTTAGTTGGGAGTTTCAATTTAAAGAAAAATGCGAGCAACTTTGCCAGGATTACAAATCTACTGGAAGTATAGAATTTTGCAAAACTAGAGTGCAAGATGTTTTACCAAATTATGATTTTGATTGGAATGACAACAACATAAAAAGGGAAAAAATTAAGGTTGGTTTGTGGGAGGTGTGCGAAGATGCTATTTATTGTTTTCATATAGACACCTCCTGTAAGGATATTCTTACTATGGAAAAGTGTAGAGAATTGCTTTGTCAAGAATTGCTTGAGAAATACAAATATTATAATGCTTCCGCAAATAGATGGATGTGCAATTACACTCTTGCAAATAATACTCTAACAAAAATAGTGGTGCCAGGATCCTGTTCTCTTCCTTCCGAAAAGTTTGAGAATTGGTGGATGTCTAGATTTAATGAGAGTAGATGTGCAGGAGTTCCTTGCCCAGCATAATTTTTCTAGATTTTGGTTTGAAGTTTTTAGATGCTTTCTACTATAATCCCATAACCTTCTCCATACCAAATAATAGTAATATTTTTTGTTTTGTTAAAATTTTTAAGGTCAAGCTTCATTGCTATTTCAGGTTCCAGCTTTGAAAGCTCAGTTATATTAACGCTACTCACGTTGCCTATTAGCGTGTAGCATATGTAATCCTTTTCTATCTTAGCTCTCTCTACTAGATAAGCGCAGGAAGAAATATAACTTTTGAGTTGAGATGTCGTAAAAAAATTCGAATTTATGACTTTCCCTTTTATTTTAGGCTTTTCTTCCAGAAACCCTTCAATTTGCTCGCTTATAACACCTGAATATTTGTAAATGAAAGTTATCATTATCATTATTACAGCAATTATGATAATAGTTTTTGCAACATAATCTAGGGCGATCATGCCTCTATAACTATAGCATCTTTTTCTGGTATATATTTGATAAAGATTAACATACCTTTCCTTAACATGTAGCCCTCCACATCCCAAATAAGCTTATCTGCATAACCACATGGAGTTTTACCTTCTAGAACAGCATAATCTGGGTAACTGATATTTATTAAAGTATAATTAGCATCATTTATGGCGATTATGTCATATAGAAGATAATCTGTTGTATTTATGGTAACGTTTGCAGGATTTATTGTGTAATTTATAAGTTTGTTCTCAACAAGTCTTTTACCAGTATGGTTATAAAGAAGTACTGTAACGTTATTATTTCCAAAATCCTCACAAAGACTCTCGTTTACTGCCTCTAGGTACAATGCATTTTCATCAAGTATATTTGGTAAGGTATTGTTAACATCTTCCAAAAAAATCTCGTAGCAAGTTATATTTTCCTTTATGTTGATTTCTCTAGATTTAATATGACATGCATATGCATAACTTAGAATCTCCTTAGCTAAAATATTCACAGAGCTATTTTTAAGGGTAATAGATTCTCTCACTACTGAAACATTGCAATATGCAGGCATCTGTAAACCAGTAAACGTAAATCTAGCATAGAAGAAACAACTTATTTTCTTCCCAAGTGTAGGCATCTTATATAGTATTGTTAGCAAAAGGAATACGCTTGCAATAGCTAGCAAGAGTATAGCAAGCAAGGATAAAGCTACTGCTTGCTTATTCACTATAAACAACTATTTCACCCCTTCTATACGTAATATATAATTTTTTTGCAGAAGGTGTGATATTTGCCTCTATTTTTACACAACTTTTATTTATCTTTAAAGCATCCAGCATATTAAGAATATCTCTGTCATAGATTGTGTAACTTATGTGTACGTTACCTTCATAACATACGACAGCTTTTAGGGAACCTTTGTATTTATTCCAGCAACTATATATCTCCTCAGTAATGATATCTAAAGCTCTTGTCTTGTATCCTTCTATATCCTTATGGATAACTGCGTATTTCTTGATCGTTATTACAGCAATAACAAGAAAAGCTAGTCCGATAATTACTTCAATGAGTTTAATTAGGGATATCTGAGCCTTCATTTCTACGTTGCAAGTGGCATTATTACATAAATTCCGATTATCACAACAAAAACGTAAAATAATGTGCCTTTCATAAGCAATTTGCCAATTATGTAATCTCTACTTATATCATCAAATCCCTCCTTTATGCCATTTATAAAGAACCCTAAGATTATCAGCATTTCTATCACATATATACTTATTATAAGCATAAAGAGTGTTGCTGGCATAACATTATGTAGTTCTATGAATGTTTCTGAAAGTTTCTCCAAAGATTTTGCAGCAATGCCACCTATTATCTTTGATTCGATTCTTTCAAGAATTTTAACTATGTTCTGAAGCATGATAATCATAAATGTAGAGACACTAGCAATAACCCCACAAAGAAAGGGTATGATAAACGACGAGTAGAGCGTTATTGATGAAATAGTATCATGTAAGAGGTCATTCACCAATTCTTCAGTTTTTCTGAGATAACCTAAGAAATGGGAAATGTTTTTGCAAATCACTCCGGCTTCGTGAATACCTTTTTTGATAGCTTTTCTCAATGTATCCATTATTTCAAAGATTCGCTGCGAAGGGTAATTCCTTAGCACACCTACCTTATTATCTAGTAAAGCATCATCAAATGTCATGCCTGCGCTCATATTCTTAGCAATTTTTTCAAAAAATTGATATGATGTAGTATTTTGCAAATCCAGTCTACGATATCTTTCAAGTAAGTTATATATTGCGGTTTCTATTGGCAAACCTTTTTCCAGAAGCGTACCCAACTCTCTTAAGGCTAGTTCAAATTCTTGCTCTAAATTTTTAATAAAAGTTTCTTTCTTCCTCTTTCTATAGCTTCTTAAATAAAAATATGAGCCTAGTGAAAAACCGATGCCTATGGGAAGCGTCATCGCAATTAATGTGCTTGTGAATAATGTTTCAGAACCATATGACTTAAGACATTTCTCAGTCCATATTTTTTTAGCATCTTCTTGAGAGTAGATTTTATGAATGGTATAATAGTCCAAAGCCATCTGAGTATAGTGAAGTATTGCTGGCAACGCTACAAGAGCTATTGCTAGGGATATAAAAGAGATTCTTACTTTTATAGACCTTATTTTGATGTGTTTATCAGGTTTAAGCCATTGTTTTTTCCTTACAAAAGCACAGGGCCTTAGAGATAGTGTTTTGTAGATATAAAAAAATAGAGTTGAGGGTAAAATAAATAGATAGCCCATAGCCATAAGCAGATTGCTCACTCCTCCTGCAAGAAAAATACTTGCTAAAGGAAACAATACCAAGCCAAATGTTGGCAATATAACACCAAATGCGTTTATGAATTGACAAGGTCTCTGCATCCCCTTTGCGAACTTTTTCATATCTTTGTAACTTCCTTCTAGAACTATTCTCAAAGCTTCTCTTATAATTTCAAGTTTTTTCTCTAATCTAGGAGTAACCTCAATGAAACTGAATGTTCTTAGTGCTCTAACAAAGTATTTGTTCCATTCAGACCATTTTGGAATATATACGTTTATAGCTTCATCTAATGTTCTATAAACACCTATACACAAATCCCAAGTTATCTTTCTAAAATCTTGCCCTAGAGGACCACTACAATTTTTTGCTGCAAAGAAAAATGCACCTTCCAATATGGGAGAGGTCATAAGATAAATTGACATGTATAATATTATGTCAACCATCTCATCTCCAGCCTTTACTCGTACAACATTAGCGTAGAAGTTTGGATAAGAAAGAAAATTAAAGAATACTAAAAGAGGTAATGCTAGGAAGAATATGCTAAAGGGGCTAGTAAAGAGTAAAAATAAGGGCAATGCTACTAAGAAAGCAAGTAAGAAAGCTATAAAAGCAGCTGTAAAAACTTCATCTGCAGATAACTCCAAGCCAGCAACGAAATTTGCTTTCTCAATCCGCTCTCTGTAATTTTTAGGACATTTTATTTGTACTATGCATAGCTTTTTGCAAATCCTTTCAAATAAAGGCCTCTTTTGTTTTTTGAACTCCTCTTCAAGAAACTCTTTATATTCTCGCGAAAATATGAAATCTTCCATTTCAATTAAATTATATGCGCCTCAGTAATATTCAAATTTTCATCAACAAAAAGCTCAAGAACCAAAACCCCATTTTTGTAAACGAAAACTCTCTTTCCAAGTTTCTCTCCAATCTTTGATGGTAATTCTTCCACTTTTATACTTGTATAGTTGAATTTCTTTTTTTCAAGATATTCTCTTACAACCTTTGCAATGATATCGTCGCTAACTTTAAGTTTGTAATATTTGCATCTATGGGTAGTTCTATTGCAGTATTGATTAGGTGCGCATCCACAGTCCTCACAACAGGTTTCAAATGGTTCGCAAACACCATTACCGCAAATAGGCTTCACACAATTTCCATCCTCAGAGCAGTATTCTCCTTCTTCGCATCTACAGTCTTCTGGACAATTCCAACAATTTTCAGGTGTTTTGCAAACACCATCACCACATTTTAATTTTATACATGTATTATTTACGCAAGCCTCATTTACACCACATCCACAATCTATACAGCAGTTTTTAGCTTCGTTTGGCTCGCAAACACCATTACCGCAAATAGGCTTCACACATTTCCCTTTGAAGCAATAACTATCTTTGCATTTACAATCTTCAGGACAACTTTCGCAATTTTCGTTGCCACTACAAATACCGTCACCGCAAACTTCCTTTACACATTTGTTATCTATGCAGGCATATCCTACAAAACATCCGCAATCTATACAGCAACTTATTTCACTTTCGAAAAATTCGCATTTGCCATTACCACATTCAGGCTTGAGGGTTGCTATAGAAATAGCTAGTAGAGATACTATGCAAACACCAATTATAATTTTTCTGCTCACCATCCTTTGCTAATAACTTTTAGTGTTGGATCCCCGTAAAAGCAGTTTAT
>CAZWFW010000009.1:0-24803 GCA_964633445.1 Candidatus Undinarchaeota archaeon
TCTCTTACGGAGGGAGACTTCCCGCCGATAGAGTTAAATCTGAAAAACTGAAAATTTTAGAAGGGAACTTGATCCTAATTAACTTTTTGACTTTTGATTTTGATAAATTAGTAGCTTACTGTGGTGAATAAATTTATATATGAGAAGAGCAAGTTATAAATATTTTCACATTAACTTACGATTTTATCAAACTAAATTTTTTATTGGAGGTGGTCGAGTCGTTTCCTTTAGATAGGCTAACAAAATATGAAGTCGCAAGAATAATTGGAGCAAGGGCTCTACAAATATCTTTGGGTGCTCCTGTATTAATTAAACCTCCTAAAGAAGTTACGGATCCAATTGATCTTGCGATATTGGAATTTAAGAAAGGAGTAGTGCCTCTTGTTGTTGTCAGAAAACTGCCAAATAATAAGAAAGTTGTCGTGAACATGAGAGAGGCTATTAAAAATTATTTGAAGTTGTACTAAAATGGGGAATATAAGACCTACGATGATTAAAAGATTTGCGATGAAACTGCTTAATGAGTACAGGGACAGATTTACGCAGGATTTTGAGCATAATAAAAAAGTTTTGAGGAAAATTTGCAAGGAAAAGGGTTATTTGATTAGTGCTAAGGTGAGAAACCAAGTTGCTGGTTATATCACAAGGATTCTAGATAGAGAGGAATAGTTTTCTTTCTTTTCTCCTTCAGAAGATTTTTAATGTTCTTAATATCATCGCTTGTGAGATTGAATATATATCTAAGCCTTTTAGCAATGTTGCTAGACGGATTAAAAAATAGGTAGTGCATTAGTTTTTCGAAGTTTTTTCCTTTCTCAAAGGAAACTCTACCAAAATCTATGATAAATGGATTATTTTTGTGTAAAATTATATGTTTATGTGCTCTACTCAGTTCCAAGTTTGTAACTTTCAAACTATCAAGTTTCAAAGCTTTTTCCAATATTTTTATTATGAGTTTCCTGACTTTTTTTATATCTTTTTCGTTCATAACATACTTTTCAAAAAAGGGTCCTGATAGAAATTCCATTAAGATGCATCTTCTAAAAATTCTAAAGACCTTAGGTGCAGCTCTAACCTTGCTTGCTTTTTTTAGAGCGACAGCCTCTCTGTAGGAATATTTTGCCTTTTTCTTTAAAATCTTTACAGCGTAGCATCTTCCTTTCACTCTAGTTTTTATAACAATGCTACGCCACCCCTCAAATATCTCAATGACTGGTATTTTTAAATTCCCTATCTTTAAAAATCTCCCCTTCTTAATGCTTTTCATAAGCATCACCGCAAAAGACTACTATCTCAGACAGGTGGAGGAATTGCGGTAATGTTTTTAGTGTTATGGGTTGCGTAAACCAGCCCTTGCCAGAGTTCCAGTCGTGATGGAGGCATAAAGCCACTCATCCTAGATTACAGCTAAACTTTTAATCTTACAATATCACCATCCCTTAATGCAAAATTTAACCCGACTTTAAAAACTTTATTTTCTCTCCAAATTTTCGCATGTTTAGCTTTTATTCTTAACTTTTCTGCTAGATCTTCAACAATACTTCCTTTTCTAAGAACAATCGGTTTATCTTCAACCTTATTTTTTGGTTTTAAATAAACTCTTACCAAATCAAGCTTTTTCCATATCTCCCTTCTAACGTTTTCAAGCCCTTTAAGCGTTACTGCTGAAACACTTAGGTAATCCTTTCTTTCCAAGATATCCGCTTTGTTTGTAACAAAAATTGCCTTTTTATAGCAAACTCCTCTATCCAAAATCTCTTCGATATCTTCAAGAGTAGCTCCCTCCATAACTTTTATGTACGCATTAAAAATCTTTTTACTATTAAGCAATTGTATAACATCCTCAATTTTACATTTCAGCTTTTCCTTTCCTACAATCTCAATACCACCACATACTGTTTTCTCAACGTATACTTCTGGTCTCTTCTTATTCAGTTTAATTCTTGCAATTCTCAGCTCCTCTCTTATGATCTTCTCTTGCTTTTCTGCTTCCCAAGGATCTAGCAAAACTAAAAGCAGGTCGCAGTTTCTAATTACTGAAATGTATTTTGCAAGCAAGCCTTTTCTTTCAGCAAAACCTTCCTGAAATGCTGGCAGTTCTACGATTTGAATTTTGGCACCACCATAGTTAAGCATACCAATCTCTGGTTTTGTTGTAGTGAAAGGATACTCGGCAATTTTAACATCAACATTGGTTAATGCTTTCAGTAGTGATGATTTGCCAACATTTGGATAACCTATGATAGCTACTTGAGCAACACCCTCTTTCTTAACGTTATATTTATCGAATCCACCCTTTTTGGATTTTCTTTCGCATGTTTCTCTTAATTCCGCGAGTCTTCGCTTTAACTGGGCTCTAAGATTCTCTGTGCCTTTGTGCTTCGGGATTAGTGCTAGAGCTTTTTTCAAAGCTTTTATCTTTTCAGTGATACTTTTAGCTTTCCTATACTCTTCGAGAGCCTCCTCAGCTTCAGCAGTCAGATTTGCAGGCATTTTTAAATTTATTCTCTTTTTTTCGTATGTTCTGAATCAATTATACCTACTTCTTTAAGCTCCTCATA
The DNA here is from genome assembly GCA_964633445.1 of Candidatus Undinarchaeota archaeon. Classification (GTDB taxonomy): domain Archaea; phylum Undinarchaeota; class CAZWFW01; order CAZWFW01; family CAZWFW01; genus CAZWFW01. The sequence continues at coordinate 2,562 of CAZWFW010000009.1, forward strand.
GGCTTTTCTTAAGACATCTCTAACAATCCTTCTATGCTCTAATCCGCCAAGTCTTCTAGCCACACTCCTTATGCTCCCCTTATTCTCAACAAGCATCTTTAGAATAAGTTCGTCAGCTTTTTCAAGCTTCAAGTGCTCCAACGCAAGCTTTGCGATCTCTTTTGGCTTATACTTTCCGTAATGCATAATCTCTGGTTCCATAGCTTCAGTAAACTTCTCAGTAATTTCGAACTCTATTATTGTTACTTCAGCATTATCTGTAAGTCTCTTTCTATAATGTTTTTTAAGAGCTCTGAGCAACTCATCTTTATTTGCGAAACCATCTTTTTTCGCATCTTCATCACTTAACTCGCTCACCTTTTTAGCTTTGCAATCCTTTATTAAAGCCTTTGCAACAATTTTACCTCCAGAATTTATGAGAACCGTTTCTCCTTTGCTAAATTTAGCCATTTTCTTGCGTTTAAGTCTGATTGTGCTTTTCTTTTCGCCTCTTAAAATCTTCCTAAGATATTTGCTATCTATGCATAAATGCTTCATTTTTTGAATATTTGGGTTGTCAACTCTTATTTTACTTTTTCTGCAGCGTATAGCTGACAAGCTTTTTTATTTTTTGACTCATTTGAGCTTTAAAAATCTATGGTTGTAAGACGCGTTGTGAGGATACTATAAATTTAAATATATTTTATATTCTTCTTTTTATCCTAAAATGAAGCGCCTTATCCTAGATCTAAAGGAGATAACTACCAATGTGGATGTCAGTAATCTGGTAAGGATGAGAATGAAGGAGTTTGAAGATTTAGGCAAAGAGACTTTTACTGAAATTTTCAAAGAATTGTGCTTTTGTATGCTAACTGCAAATTTTAGTGCAAAACGAGCGATAGAGATTCAAAAGAGAATAGGGGACAGATTTTTGACTCTATCTAAACAGGAACTTGAAACCAAGCTTAGAGATCTTGGATATAGATTTCCAAGGACGAGAGCTAGGTATATTGTTGAAGCAAGAAAAATTATGGAGGGTATTAGAGAAATTCTTAGTTCTAATTTAAGTGAGTATGAAAAGAGGGAGTGGTTAGTTAGAAGTGTTAAGGGATTTGGTTATAAAGAGGCAAGTCATTTTTTAAGAAATATTGGTTATAAAGATGTGGCAATTATAGATTTCCACATTCTGGACATATTGAAGCAATATTCCATAGTTAAGAAAACAAAAAATTTGACAAAGCAAAAATATCTCGAAATTGAGGAAAAACTTAGAAAAATAGCTAAAAAATTAAACATAAGCTTAGCAGAGCTCGATTTGTATTTGTGGTATATGGAGACAGGAAACGTTCTAAAGTAGCTCTTAAAATGAAAGACTAGAAGAATTTAAATTAGGTAAATTAAATACCAAGTTTATGAACCTAGAAGTTATTAAGCATAGCGTATTTTCTGGAGTAATTGGTACAGTGTGTGGGTTTATAGCTGTAACTCTGGTACATATGGCAGGAGTGCAGTTTACAGCTTTTAAGCAAGCAGCTATAGTAGTTATAATAGCAAGTTTCTTTTCAGCATTTTTCGCAGCGTGCTTTGCGTTAAAGAGGAGATTGGAGTAAAAATGAGGGAAAAAAATGAAATAAAATTAGCTGACTTGATAATGAGGCTTGAGAGATATAGATATACCTTGCTAGTAAGCTTCTCTTGGCCTATATTTGGTATGGCTATTGGAGGAGTAATTTGCATAATTGACGCCACTCTTCTAATCTCTAGAATATCTGGGGTTTCTATTGGGCCATATATATGGGGCATCATTGCAGTGCCTGTTATAGCGGGAGCACTATTGTACGGTAAGTTAGTGAAGTACTTACCAAAAGATATTCAAATTGGAAAGAAACAAGCGTTTCTGCAAGTTTTGTCTCTCGTTTTACCTTTTATCTTCGCATATTCTTATCCAAGTAACCCATTCTACTACTGCGTAATATGGTACCCGGCTTTAGGTGTAGGATTGTTCCTGAATAGCCTTATACTAGCAAAACTCACAAAGAACGCTATTTCGGTGGAAACATTAAGATTGGCTTCCTTGTTAATACTAGTAAGCTCTCCTATAATCTTATACCTAAAGAAATTTTCTGAAAGCTTTTATGGTATCCTAGCATCTGGATTGCTACTTAACGGTTTGATGATACTTATTTATTTAATTGCAGCTCTAGTAAGCATTTTTAGGGCTGAAAAAGTTGTTTTAGAAGGATGAATTTAGATGATGACATTGTAAATGCTAAACGGCTAGTTATAATGTCACTACTTTTTCTGCTGAGGGAGGTACGGGAAAGTGACTTAAGGAGGATTACAGACCTATCTTGGGGTTGCTTAAGCACACATTTGGCAAGACTTGAAAAGAAGGGATATATTGAAAGAAAGAGAAAGCTTACAGCAAAAGGTTTTCACACTGTTATAAGAATAACTGAAAAGGGATATAAAAAATATTACCAGGAGGCAGAAAAACTTAGGAAACTTTTGCGCTGAGCTACTCCTCCCTTTCGGAAGGGGACTTCCCGCCGAAGGAGTTAAAATAGCTCTAAATCTTTAGATATCCTCTTTATAGTGTCTTTAATTTTATTTATAACCTTTTCCACACTCATATCAAATTTTCTAGCTGTCTTTATCCAATTTTTGCACTGAAATACTCTGTAGATAAGTAATTCCTTTGTTTTTTTGTTAATTGGGTACTTAGTAAGGAAGGCATATTTCAGGAGCTCTCTGATGGCGTCGCATGTAATCTCATAGCTAAATATACCATTTAAATACATCTTAAGCCTATGTTTTTGATTTTCGTCAAGTTTAACCTCATAATTGAGCGGTTTACCAGAATCTAATAATAAGCGAACGACCTCTGGCTCAAGATCTGCGTAGGTATCCTGCATTGAACTTAGTAACCTTAACTTCATGCATAAATTCGCTTGTTCAACAATCTCCGCAATTCTATCATCTAATGGCTTAATTACAACAACACTATACTCGCCACTGATTTCATTGCGGGAAGGGCTTATGTGCACAGGAATAAACTCATTCTCTATCCAGAATTTAAGTAGATCATAGCTCGCACCAAACCCAGAGCCTATCCATTTGAATTTTCTTTTCTTAGCATCCTCCTCCAAGCATTTTAAAGCGAAGGAACCGATGCCTTTATTCATAACATCTGGATGCGTAGCAATTCTAACAACCCTGTATCCTTTGGATCTTGCGAAATCTATTGAATTGTAGTATTTTAAAATTAAATCTGGAATAACGTTACCCCTTGGCTTATAACCATTGAGCATTCTCTCGATATCCTCTTTTGGCAAACCACCTTCTCTAGCAATTTGTAAAGCATTGACAATCTTACCGCCTTTAGTTTTAATCACTCTAGCTTCATGATTAGGAGCGTCTGCAAGAAGGGCAACATCGCTAGGTCTATTTCTATAGTGAGCAAGAACGTAAATTCCTATGAATTGCCTTAGACTATCTTCATCTTTTGAGAACCATTTATTCAAATCGACTTCCTCATAAACAAGCTCATTGTTTTCAATTTGACCTAGATCTTTTGCATCTAGCTTTGCGGGTTCGGCGTCAAGCAAAAGAGTGTCATAAAGCCACTTTTCAATAGGATCATTTTCAGCATATCTGATAGGTTCCTCCATATTAATTTCCTCAATCTTAATTAGAGCCTTCTTCTTAGCGTTCTGCAAGAATTTAACATTAAAACCTCTTCCAGCACCCTCGTAGCCATGAATTGTTGTTGAGAATACAATTTTATCAAAATTCTTTATAAGTTGATTCAGTATTGGAACGTGTATTCCAGCGGCTTCATCTACAGCAAGAATTTCCGCTTTTTCTTGCAGAATTTTGCTCACCCTTACGTAAACAAATTTTATTTTCTTCGCATCCAAAATAACCAAATCTCTATCCCTGGTTCTTTTAATCTTGTATTTTAATCTTTTTAAGGCGATTTCAGCGAATTTCAACAAAGTTTGGGCATTTTCTAGTTCTGGTGCAGTCACAGCTACTTTAACAGTACTTCTTTGCTTAGCAAGCATGTGCGCAACGCCCACTAATGCTAATCCTAGAGTAGCTGACTTACCACGACCTCTATTTGCAGTAATAACTAGGGCTATTCTCCCTTCCTCAAGCAACTTTTCTAAGAACTTTATAGCTTTGACCTGATCCTGAGTGGCTGCAAGCCTATAGATTGTTTTAGGAATTTTTATATTATTTGGAATTGCAATTTCTCCACTTTCTTTGGGTTTAGCGACTATTTTCTTCGGCAACTTAATGAATTCTTGCTTATCATAATCAACAATTAAAATGCCTTCATGTTCTTTGAGTTTATTTATAAATCTCTTATTAAATCTCCTTTTAACATCATCTATTGTATACGGTGGGGTAACAAGATTTTTGTGAAATCCTGTCCACATCTCAGCCCATTTCTTCAGAGATGGAGCAATAATAAATATTAATCCACCTCCCCCGACAGTTTCTACAATTCTTCCAATATCGTTAGGATTTAGATCATAGGAAAGGTCCATAACGACAACATCGAAGGTTCTGCCCATTATCTTGTTTGCTTCTTTAAAAGTTATCTTTGTAAATTTAATGTCAAATTCTCTAGCAAATTTAACGAATCTCTCATAACCATGGGTATCCTTCTCTAAAGTATCCGTTGCGTAAAGGATTTCCTTCTCCTCGTAGTTCTTATAGATGTTCTTTATAATCTTCGCAACGAATTTGGTTTTGCTTTGTTTATCTCCACAAATAGCAATTAGTCTCCTCTGCTTACAAACCTGAGCTTCTCTTGCCAACACTTTTACTATTGCATATACTTTTTCTTCGAAACTCATTAGAAAATTGAGAACCTATTTATAATTAATTTATCCAAATTTAGAATTATAAGCTATTAGCTTATAACTAATTAATAGTTTGGGCCCGTAGCTCAGCTGGTAGAGCGCCCGGCTCATAACCGGGCGGTCGCCGGTTCGAATCCGGCCGGGCCCATTAAACTCTTCTCCCTCTTTTTCCACCTGGAGGTCTTACAGTATCGTGTGGTATTGGTGTAACATCCATTATTCTGCCAATTTTTAAGCCAACTCTTGCCAATGCCCTTATAGCAGCCTGTGCGCCTGGACCTGGTATTTTGTGCCTAGCACCTCCAGGTGCTCTAACCTTTATGTGCACTCCTGTTATCCCCTTAGCTTTAGCCTCCTCAGCTGCACGCATTGCTGCTTGCATAGCAGCGTAAGGGCTTGATTCTTCTCTATCAGCCTTCACAACCATACCACCGGAGCATCTAGCAATTGTTTCAGCTCCTGTAATGTCGGTAATATGAACGATGGTATTATTAAAACTGGAATATATATGAGCAATTCCCCACTTCTCTCTTCTCTTACTCATTTGCATCACCTTGCTTACTTTGCATCTCAATATCGCAAGTTATCAAACCTTCTTCGTCCCTGTAAACCAAATAACTTGGAACATTAACACGCCTATCACCAATCCTAACGTGACCATGAACAATAAATTGCCTTGCTTGTCTTATGGTTCTTGCGAGTCCTTTCTTATAAACGATTGTTTGTAATCTCCTCTCAAGTATGTCTTCAGCCGTTAACGATAGAATATCATCAATAGTAGCATCTTCGCTTTGTAGAATTCCCATTTCATAAAGTTTTTTAACAAGTTCCTCTTTTTCCTTAAACCCTTTTTCGTCAACCCTACCAACCAGCTCCCTAGCTCTTTTTCTAAATTTTCTGAGTAAGGCCCTAGCTTTCCAAATCTCTCTTTTATTTTTTAGTCCATATTTTCTTTGTAATTCGCTCTCTTCCTCTATTCTTGCCCTTTGCCAAGGATGGGATGGTGTTTCATATTTTTTTCTTGATTTTTTAGGATCCCCCATTTTTCTTATTTCTCTTTTTGTTGTTTTTGCATTTTAGCTCTTTGTTCCCTACTCTTTATAACACCAACAGTAACTCCGCGCCTTCCAGTAGACCTTGTCCTTTGTCCCCTAACCCTCAATCCTAAGGCATGTCTAATACCGCGGTAGCATTTAATTTTTCTAAGATTCTTTATATCCTCCCTAATAGCCATTTCGAGATCTCCCTCAACTAAATGCATATCCTTTCCGGTTTCGTAATCTTTCCTTCTGTTATATAGCCAAGATGGCATTCCATACTTTGCTGGGTTTTTAATAATATCTTCAATTTGCTCAATTTTATTATCTGGTAAAGTGCCAAGTTTTGCATTGGGATCTATCCCTAAAACATTAATTATAGCATTAGCAAACATGACACCAACGCCTTTAATATCAGCTAGAGCATATCCCACATTCTTTCTACCATCAAGGTCCCTTCCTGCAATTCTGACAACTTCCTTAGTCCTCATATTTATACCTAAAATATAGTCTAAGTTATTTTAACTTTATCTGATATTGTCAAAAAAATTATTCAAATTTAGTATGAGCATATGTTAAGAATCAGAGATTCACTAAAATTGTTTGGTGATAGGAAGTGATGGAGGAATATTCAGATAAAAAGCTGGAAGAAATTCTTGATAGAGTACATGAATGGGGCGTTGAGTTTTCCAGAAGCAAGTATTTTGAAGAATTAACTGAGGAGCAGAAACAGAGGTCGGAATTTGTAATCATGTCTTTTGCAGAATACATGTATTCCTATCATGGGTTATCTCCTGAAGAATGGGATGAAGACGGACTTGAAGAATGCTGTTTATATACATTACCAAGAAAAATTACTGCGGATGATTCTTATTTTGAATCTGTGGCACCAGTGTTATCAGCGTTTTTTGCTTTTCTAAGCGAAAAAAACTTGTTAAAAAATGCTTCAAAGCTTATAGAAAAGGTTAAAAAAATTAGTAAACAGATTGTAAGAAATGCAAGAGACCCAAGAAATTGGGGAATAGCAAAAACATTTGCCATGGCTGCGAAGGATGTGGGAGTTGATATAACTAGTGAGGAGGAGATGCGGAAATTCATAGGAGCTTTGTATGCAACAATTCACAAAGTTGGAAAAGATAGAAGTAAAACCTCCAAAATTAAGTCTAAAAATAAGATAGGAAAAAAGAACTGATTTCGCTCTCAATTTGGTGTTGTCAATACCTTAGAATATCTAAATAGATTGTTAAAAGGAAAGATGGAGATGAAGCCAATATGGTTTGATTCCTTGGGAGCCAAATCCTCAGCAGTTCTTGTCGAGACTGATAAAAAAATTTTAATAGATCCCGGCGCTTCAGCAATGCATCCTAACTTTCCAGCACCGAAAATTAAAAAACTTTACTGGCGTGAAAGAGCAAGAGCCGAGATTAGAAAATATGCGAAGATTGCAAACATAGTTATAATCTCGCATTACCACTATGACCATTATAGGGATTTTGAAGGTGAGATCTACAGGAATAAGATAATTTTTGCTAAAAATCCAAATGAATATATAAACGACTCCCAGCGCAAAAGGGCTGAAAGATTTTATGGAAATATTTGTAGGAAATTTGCGAATGAGGAACTAGAGAATTTTCTCGAGAAACCCAAGAAAAGAAGATATAAAGATCCGCTAAATGACTTAGAAATAGCTATTAGCAAAGATTTTGGTGAATATAATAAGAGACGCAGAGAATTGCTTGAAAGGGGTAAGGAGTGGTTTGATAAAAAGATTAAAAGATGGCAAAATTATGGGGTAATTCCTGAGCTAAAATTTAAAAATGTTTGCGTAAGGTTCGCCGACGGTAAGAAATTTAGGGTTGGAAAGACAAAGTTAAGGTTTACGAAGCCTTTATTCCATGGTGTTGAATTTTCTAAGGTTGGTTGGGTCTTTGCAACTGTAGTTGAGTATAAAGGACAAAAGTTAATTCATAGCTCAGATTTGAATGGTCCAATAATTGAAGATTATGCTGAATGGATAATTAATGAAAATCCCGACATTTTAATATTGGATGGGCCGCCAACGTATTTGATTGGATATATGCTTAATTTAATCAACTTTAAAAGGGCTTTAGAAAATGCTAAGAGAATTGTCAAGGGGATAGATGCTGAACTAATAATTTATGATCATCATCTACCAAGGGAACCGAAATTCAGAGAAAGGACTAAGGAGGTTTGGGAGCTTGCAAAGAAGCTTGGTAAAAAAGTTTTAACTGGGGCTGAATATTTTGGCAGAAAGCCAATTATTTTAAATTTGACATGATTATTTTATTAAAATGATACCTAAGGAAGCCTTAGAAATTTTAAGTAAACATCACTACAAAGTTGTCGGCAAACACTCAGCGGTTAAGCTCTGTCATTGGACAAAGAAATCCATTGTAACGAAGGGAGAGAGATTTTGCTATAAACAGAAATTCTACGGAATAAAATCTCATAGATGCTTGCAAATGACACCTGCAGTAATATTCTGTACACATAGATGCTTGTTTTGCTGGAGACCCGTCGAGTACACTATACCCAAATTCATTGAGGATGAGGATGATCCGGAGTTCATAGTTGAGCATGCGATAGAGGCTCAAAGACAATTACTTGCTGGATACTGGGGGATAAGGAGTAAACTTGATGTTAGTATACTTAAGGAGGCTGAAAATCCAAAGCATGCAGCGATTAGTTTAGCGGGTGAGCCTACAATTTATTCGAGAATTTCCGAACTGATTGAGGCATTTCATAAGCGTAAGATGACAACGTTTTTGGTGACAAATGGTACCCTGCCAGAGAGGTTGGAGAGTCTTGAGGAGGAGCCTACGCAGCTTTATATTTCCCTCTGTGCACCGAATGAGAAGATTTATGAAAAACTAAATAGACCAATAATAAAGGACGGCTGGGAAAGACTAAACAAAAGCTTAGAACTGATGAAAAGCTTTAGTTGCAGAACTGTAATTAGAATCACTCTTGTTAGGGACTATAATATGTGTGATGAAGAACAATATGCTAAATTAATAGAAAAAGCAGAACCAATGTTTGTTGAATGTAAGGCATACATGTTTGTTGGATTCTCACGCTATAGACTTCAGCCTTCAAACATGCCGAGACATGAGGAAGTCAGGAGGTTTGCTGAAAAACTTGCAGATGAGTTAGATTACGAAATAAGGGATGAAAAAATGGATAGTAGAGTTGTTTTACTGGCAAGAAAGTGACTTAAATTAACCTTTGCATTATGGAATTAAGATGAGTTTCGTGTTCCTTGATATGGATAGCGTGCTTATAAAGGGCGAGAGTCTTGTCGAATTATCGAGACTTTTGGGTGAAGAAGTTTATAACGAGGTACGAGAGGTAGCTAACGAGGCGTTGAACGGAAAGCTAGATTTTTTATCATCTCTTAGAAGTAGACTAAACCTGCTTAAGAAATTGGATTTGGAGAGTATTCTAGACTATGCCAAAAGTATTGAGCTTATGGATGGCGCTAGAGAAGCGGTAAGTAGAGTTAAGGAACTGGGTTACAAGCCAGTTATAATAACGCACAGTATTGATTTAATAGCAAGAGAGGTTGCTAAAAAGCTTGATATCGATTATACACTTTCTACAATGACGAGAATTAATGACAACAGGATTGTGGATTTTATTGTAAAAGATAAGTTAGATATGGCTAAAGAATTTTGCAAAGTTAATAATGTTAGACTGAAGGAATGCGTAGCGGTAGGAGATGGTGCCAATGATTTGCCATTGATGAGGAAAGTTGGTTTGGCTATAGGATTTAATGCTAAGCCAATTGTAGCAAAATATTTTGCTTGTGTAAAAGGTAGTTTGCTAAACATCCTGCCAATTATTGAAGAATGGTCAAAATATTGAACTAGTAATCCCATACTAAGCGGTTTCTTTCTCTTTAAAGCTATTCTTTCCTAGATATTCTCTTAAAATCTTTATTGCGCAAAAGTCTCCGCACATGGAGCAGGTTTTGCTGGGTCTTCTTTTTCTGTACTCATCAATCTTGCTAGCATCTATTGCAAACTTCTTTTGCATTTTCCAATCAAACTTTGATCTTGCGACTGAAATTAGCTTATCTCTCTCCTCATCGTAGCCTCTAATAATGTTAACAGCATGGGCTGCAATTTTTGCGGCAATTACACCGAGCTTAACATCATCAACGTTTGGCAAAGCCAAATGTTCTGCAGGTGTAACATAGCAGAGAAAATCTGCTCCATACAATGCTGCAAATGCGGAACCAATAGCTGCCGCAATATGATCGTAACCAACAGCAATATCCGTTACCAGAGGACCAAGAACGTACAACGGTCTTTCCTTGCAAATCATTTTCTGTTTTTCAACAAATTCAGCAATCTTATCAAGCCTCATGTGTCCAGGACCTTCAATAATTACCTGAACATCATACTCATTAGCTTTATCTGCAAGTTTTGCAAGTCTTCTTAACTCATTCATTTGCAGTATATCTATAGCATCATTTAAGCAACCGGGTCTGAAGGAATCTCCCAAACTCAATGTAACGCCATATTCTTTAGCAATTTCCAAAATATTCTCGAAATATTCAAATAAAGGATTTTCATTGCCAGTGGTCAGCATATAGCTTGCAGCGAAGGCCCCGCCTCTACTTACAATTTTTAAAATTCTTTTTGAACCTCCCAGCTTTTCGATATCATCCTGAGTTATGCCGCAATGAATTGTCATGAAATCTATACCATCTTTGCAATGCTTTTCTATGACTTTAAGCAAAATATCTCCTAAATTATCTAAATCTCCTTTGCAAGCTTTTATGAACGCTTGATATATCGGCACTGTTCCTAAAGGCATATTGCAGTGTTTTCTTATTTCCCTTCTTATATCATCCAAGTCACCAGCAATGCTCAAGTCCATGATGGTATCTGCTCCATATCTAATTGCGGTTTTGCATTTTTCTATTTCCTCCTCTAAACAGCAAAAATCTGGACTCGTTCCAATATTGGCATTTATTTTAACTCTTATACCCTTACCTATGGCAACGGGTATTGCGTGGCTTTCATAATTCTTCAAGATAACTATTCTCCCACCCTCTATATTTCGTTTAATATACTCTAAGCTCTTCTTCTCTTTTCTCGCGATTTCCTCTAGTATCTCCTCATCGTATGCAACCTTCATCTTATTATTTTTAATGATCCATCTGGATATCCTATAATAATCATAGCAACATTTTTTGTAAAAATACCGTTCTCTATAACACCAGGGATGTTGTTGAGATAAACTTCCATTTCCTTTGGTTCTGATATCCTAGCCTTAATATCTATAATGTAACATCTATTATCTGTGACAAATACCTTGCTATCGCTTTTCCTTAAATTTGCATTCTCAAACTCTTTTTTTAGTTTTCTTAGGAGAAATTTTGCTGCAAAAGGCAAAACTTCTACTGGAATAGGGGATTTCTCGCCTAATTGCTTCACAATTTTTCTTTCATCTGCTATAACGATAAATTTCCTTGCATTGTAATCTATAATTTTTTCTCGTGTTAGCGCCCCACCTCTGCCTTTTATAAGATAAAAATTATCTAAATTTACCTCATCAGCTCCATCAATCGCAATATCTACGCGATCATAATCATCCAATGTACCCAAAGGTATGTTTAGGCTTTTAGCTAGTTTCTCAGTGTTTTTTGATGTAGGAATACCTATAATCTCAAGATCCTCTTCTTTAATTTTTCTTCCTAATTCTTTTAAAGCGTAGCTCATAGTGCTACCCGTCCCCAGCCCAACAACCATACCATCTTTAACAAATTCTATAGCTCTAGTAGCAGCTACTTTCTTAGCTTTTTCGACACCATTCATGATTTAAAAGAGGAAGTGAATATAGTAAAAGTTTTCGCTTTTTGTTTTTAAGTAAAAATAAAAAGATAGACCTGTCCATTTAACGCAAGCTACTACTGAGTATAATTGATAAAGCCTAAAATGACAAATAAAAGAGTTTCAGATTTTCCATTGCTCTTTGGATCGTAATTCTTTGAAAATTTTGAAATTTATATAATTTTCGTAATTTCTTACTGTGTTGCACAATTATTTAAAAAAACCGTTATCTCTTCCTTCTTTTGTCAATCTGAGGTATGTGAGCTCTTTCTGATGTGAGCTCTGAGGAAGCAATTATAATGCTTATTTAGAGTTTTAAGGGCTTATGCTACCGTTTTGCATGAATCATGCAACACAGTAGTAATTTCTTCTATTCTATTTAAGATATTTTTTGCTAATTTATTGTCCTTCAGAATATCTCTAGCTTTATTTAAAAATTCAAAATCATTCTTTGCGTTGATCAATTCTCTTATCTTATTCTTTCTCCAAGCTTCCCAAAATATATAACAGCCAAAAACATAGTATAAATCGTCTTCTATCTGTTCTAGTTCTCTGTGTATGGTATATAGATCACTTACTTTTACTTCATTCAAATCCATTAATAATTTCTTCAATTCTTTAAAAATGTTCGAATAATAAGATCTCTTTATTTTCCAGAAATAATCGAATGTTTTAATATCTTTCAGATCTTTATGAGGATAGCACGATATTATCATATAAAAGTACTCTACAAGCGATGCTATGCCTTCTTCAGATATTTTACGTATTACTAAACTTTTAAATTTCTTTTTAAAGCTGAGTTCTTTATCTTCTATAAGATGCTCACATTCATGAGATAAAACTCTTGGATAGTCTCTAATGACGAATTTTGTAGCAATCGCTAATATAGTATTCGCTTTGGATCTTGTATTTTCTATAGCTTTATCCAAAATTATAGGAATATTCTCTAGGATATTGCTTAGAAAATCTACTATTATTCTAAGACTCTCTTTTGTAAGTGTAAAAAGTTCTTCGTCGCGAATTCTTTCTATCTGATCTAAAGATTTTCTTTTTTCTTTCAAAACTTTAATAATGTTTCTCATACTAAATCTTTCTTCAAAAGTTTTAAAGAGAGCATCTAATTTCCTGGTGTAGTACTCTTCTCTTTCTTTTACATATTTTTCTAGCTCATTAGTGAAATCTGAAGTAATATACGATAAAACGGGTGCTATATTTACGCGTATGGTATCTGGTGGTATAAATTCTCCTTCTGAGTCTTTGTAATCCCAGCAACATAGTACTATTTTAAAGTGGATCTTCTTTTGTAGCAAAATATGTCCTATTTTCTCAAACTCTGGGATTTTTGTTGTTTTTAAAGTTTGAAGGAGCTTATATATGAACTTTCTTTTCTCTTTCTCGAGAGATTTGCTAGTTTCCTCTCTGATTTTCTCTGATATCTTCTCAAAAAACTTAAATTTTGCGCTTCGCAGAGAGTTTGCGATGATGTCAATGCTTGCGGAATAAAAAAAGTTATATAACTCTTTTTTAAAAAATACCAATCTCTCTCGCATAGGTGTCTTACTAGATCTTCATAGTGCAGTTTATATCTTTTGTAGGTATGAAACTTGCTGTAAAAGTATTTACCAAAATCTTGGGCTAAATTTTTTAAGTATTCTTTATTTTTGTCACTTAATTTATCCTCTAATAGAAATATGAGTTTATCTGATAATATATTAAGAGATGATTTTACTATATTGGAGGAGCTCTCTATTGCCTTTCCTATTATAGTTCCTTCATTAAATTGAATTTGTACGTCTATATTAAGATTATCACCTCCGTTCATTGCCTCATCAAATTTTTATAAATTTATAGGAAGTTTAAATTTTTCCAGAATTTGAAAAAAAGCCCTATCCTAAGGGCGGGGTAGTTCACGAACGGTTTATGGAGAATAAGAGTGACCCTCCAGATAGAATTAGGGAAGCGCATGAATTTGCATAAGCATTATTATGACTTTTCTGTGCTCGAAGATCTTTAATTTAAGTTAAAAGAATTTAAGATCTAGAACTTCACTGGTAATTCGAAAGGCTGGTATGTAAGAAAAGTAGCTTCCAATAAAGTTTTAATATCAGAAGCTAATTAAGTTCATTATGCCTACTTTATTTTTCTGGATAGTTGTTTTTATAGCAAGTTTGTTAGCTCTTGTAAAAGCTTCGAATTTATTCATAGAATCCGCAGAGAGGATTGGAGCTTGGCTAGGTTTTTCATCATTTGTTATTGGTACTACTATAGTTGCTATAGGCACGTCCTTACCAGAATTAGCATCATCGCTGGCAGCCGTTTTTGCAGATTCTAGCGAAATAGTTGTGGGAGATGTTATTGGGTCAAACATAGCAAACATAACTTTGATCTTGGGTTTGGCAATGCTTGCTAGAAGAAGAATAACAATAATACATCCCTTTTTAGGAGGTGATATTTTTTTCCTAATAATATCTGCAGTTTTGCTTGGCATAACAATTATAAATGGTAGCTTTAGTAGAGCAGAGGGCCTCTTCTTTGTTATTCTGCTAGGTTTATATTTATATTATTTGAAAAGACGCGAAAGTTTTAAAGCTGAGGAAAAAGAGTCTCCTAAAGCGAGAACTATTCTAGCATTTACTGCGAGCTTAATATTGATTTATCTTGGTGCTAAGTATACCATTAAGTCAGTAATAGAAATTTCCTCACTTACTGGAATAGGAGTGGAAGTTATAGCAGCTAGCGCCATAGCCTTGGGAACATCCTTACCCGAATTGACCGTTAGTCTGGCTGCTGTAATAAGGGGAAAGACGGAAATTTCGGTGGGGGATCTTGTGGGATCAAATATTTTTAACACATTTGGAGTTATGGGCATTCCAGCAATGTTCTCAAATTTGATTGTTCCAGAAAGCATGCTTAGCTTTGGTTTACCATTAATGCTCATAGTAACATTTCTTGTAGCGTTAATACTCTTAAGAAGAGAATTGCATATGCTGGAAGGGTTTTTATTGATAGGCATTTACATCTTTTTTATAGGCAAACTCTACTTTGGCTGAAATGGTTGAGATAATTGATGGTAGAAAGATAGGTGCCGAAATTTTGGAGAAAGTTAAGAGGGAGGTGGATGATATTAAGAAAAAAGGTGTTACGCCTTGTTTAGCAATTATAAGGGTGAAAGGTGATGAGCCCTCGAGAATATATACGGAGATAAAAAGAAAAAGATGTAGGGAGGCTGGCATTAAATGTGTGGTGGAGGAGATTGAAAGGGATTGCGATGAAAGCTATATTGTTAATTTAATCGAAAGGTACAATGTTAGCCAAGATGTTCATGGTATTCTCGTTCAGCTACCCTTGCCAAATCATATAAACAGAAATTATGTATTAAGCAAGATATCTCCTTTGAAAGATGTGGATGGGCTAAACCCCATTACGCTTTCAAAACTTTTCGTAAACGATGAATTACTAGCGCCGTGTGCAGCAAAAGCCGTTGTTAAGATTTTAGACTACTGCAAAATTGATGTTGAGGGTAAGGATGTTGTTATTATAAACAACAGCAACCTAATCGGGAAACCTTTGGCAATAATGCTTAGCAACAGGTTTGCTACGGTTAGCGTTTGCCATGTAAAAACAAGAGATTTGAGAAAATATACGAAAAATGCCGAAATATTGATTTCAGCTACTGGTGTCCCGAAGTTGATAGGAAGGAATATGGTAAAAAGTGGTGTAATTGCTATAGATGTTGGCATCTCTAAGGTTAATGGAAAAATCTGTGGGGATTTCGATTTTGATGGGGTTAAGGAGAAAGCTAGCTATATAACCCCCGTACCTGGAGGTGTTGGACCTGTTACTGTTGCGGTTTTACTTGAGAATTTGATGAATGCTATAAAATTGCAGGTAAACCACTCCGCCCTTTCGGACGGAGCTTCGTGAAGAGTTTGAGACTAACTTTCTCCATAATGCTTAAGCACGTACAAATGACTAGAACGGTTCTAATTTTCAATATATCTAGTTCTCATATCTTAGCCAATATGCCTCTAGCAGCAATTATACCGGTAGCAGCTGCATTAACTATATCTCTTGAAACTCCAGCTCCGTCTCCAGCAACGAATAAATTCTCAACTTTGGTTTCCAAATTCTTATTTGTTTCTGTCCTTTTGGCATAAAATTTTATCTCTGGACAGTAAAGTAATGTAGAGGGAGAAGCAACACCTTCAATAACCCTATCCATCTTTTCCAATGCCTCTATTATATCGGTTACTATTCTATGGGGCAAAGCCATAGCAATGTCTCCGGGGGTAACATCTTTCAGGGTAGGTTCGATATAGCTTTTTCTTATTCTCCTCCACGTGCTACGCCTTCCAGCAATTAAATCGCCAAATCTTTGCAGTATTGGTTTACCACCTCCTATTGTTGTTGCAAGCTTCGCAATTTCCCTGCCGTAGGAAATCGTATCCTCAACTGGTTCTGTAAGCTCTACCTGAACAAGCAATGCAAAATTCGTATTTTCTGATTTAAATTTTCTTAGAGAATGACCGTTAATGCAAACGAACTCTTTATAATTCTCTCTAACGACATAGCCTCCATAGCAAGTGCAAAATGTTCTGACAAAGTCGTCATACGTCTTTGTTCTTATATAGAATTTAGGATCAATGCAATGTTCAAAGATTTCTTTAAAGATCATGTTGGGGACCTCAACTCTGACCCCTATATCGATTGGTAAATACCTCAATTTAATCCCAAACTTTCCAGCAATTTTTTCAAACCATGATATTCCAGATCTTCCAACAGCCACAACAACATATTTTGCATAAAAAACTCCTTTGGTTGTTTTAATAGCAAATCTACCACCTTTCCTCTCAATATCGATGACCTCAGTATTTGGACGTATCTCTATGTTTTTTCTCTGAATTTTTCTCATAAGATTGCAAAAAACTTTTGGCAGATTATCTGTTCCGATATGTCTTTGTGGAATTGGTAAAAATTTTATGCCGGATGATATTGCTTTTTTGGTAAGAGATTCCTTAGGGGTTTTTATCTCTCTAGGAGCTCCACATTCCAAAAAAATACTATCTACGTACTTCACTATCCTTTCAGCATCCTCGTGCCTTAAAAATTCTGCTAGGTTGCCGCCTACATCATATCTTAAATTTAGTTTACCATCCGACAGACCCCCTGCGCCGCCAATTCCACAGAGTAGGTTGCACAGCTTGCAGGATCTGCAAACCAGGGAGTCTATAAGAGAACATTTCCTTTCTTTAATATCTTTTCCCTTTTCAAATACAACTATTTTTAGATCTGAGTTAACACTAAGCTCATATGCGCAGAACAATCCAGCTGGACCTGCTCCTATTATACAAACATCAAATTGCTTGCTCACAATAAAGTTTATTTTGCTAGTTACTAATCTTTTTTATGAAATGAAGAAAGTTATTGTTGTTCTTGTAATATTATTGCTGTTAATAAAACCTGTTTTAGCCGTAGATTTTGTTAGCTGTCCCGATAATTTAAGAGTTTTTCAGGGAAATTGCTCATCATTTAATATTGATGTGAAGAATCCTACCAATCAGACTTTGAAAAGGGTTTCGCCAAAGATAAAATATGTGGAGTTCGGAAATTTAACAGTAACACCAAGCTACGCTGATATTCCTCCAAAGTCTCACAAAACTTTTAAAGTAACTATATGCGCAAATTCAACCGCATATCCATTAAACTATCCAATATTTCTGGGAGTAAGAACCGATTCTCTTACCTATGCAAAGATAATAAATGTGGAGGTTGTAAAAAAAGTGACGGAGGTTAAAAGTGAAAATGAAACTGAAACTGGAAAACCTGTGGAAGAGCCTAAGAAACATGAGAAACCCGAAGTCAAAAGCAACGCAACCATGCCAACCAAGGCTGAGGATGAAAAGAAAAAAAATGTTGCAGTGCTTATAGCATTGCCAATACTCGTTTTTGGAATTATTTTGCTTTTG
This sequence comes from Candidatus Undinarchaeota archaeon, assembly GCA_964633445.1. Classification (GTDB taxonomy): domain Archaea; phylum Undinarchaeota; class CAZWFW01; order CAZWFW01; family CAZWFW01; genus CAZWFW01. Next base: position 20,279 of record CAZWFW010000009.1, read on the forward strand.
AAGCTAAATCCCTTATTAGTAAGTATGTTATCTCAAAAAGAAAAGGTATCTGTGAGAGATTTGATAGAAGATCCTAGAAAGTTTGAAGGTAAAAATATAGAGCTGAAATGCGAACTTTTCTTACAGAAATCTGGGAGTGTAGGTTCAATCTTTAAGTTATATGATGGCACAGGTGAATTATTGGCATATTATCCAAAATCCTTCTCCGTCAAGATAATGGGTAGTGGCAGCGTAAGGGGTATTCTTTATATTTACAAAGGAAAACCGCTTTTCTCGATCCATAGTATTAAGTGGAGCTACTGGATTCCCAAGGAGGGTTAGATTATTAGGTTTCCTCTGCAGTATAAACATAAGGTTTGAAAATAGAAATTGACGCTTAGCTTTTCTTAGTTAAATTTTTTAAAAATAAAAATTATAATTTAAGATGAGCAAGCGAATTTTTCTCTTTGCAGTAGCTTTTTCCATACTAATCTTCTTATTAGTTATAAATTTAAGGAAGAGCGAGGAAAGCGTTGTTGTAAGGGTTATTGATGGAGATACTTTTGTTCTAGATAATGGTGAAAAAGTAAGGTTACTTGGCATAAATGCTCCTGAGAAGGGGCAAAGATGTTACGATGAGGCTACTAATGCATTAAAAGATCTGGTGGAGGGTAAAAAAGTTAGGCTTGAGAAAGATAAAGTTGATAGGGATGTTTATGGTAGGCTGTTGCGCTATGTTTTTGTTGATAACACTTTTGTTAATGCTGAACTCTTAAGACAAGGATATGCGTTTCCATATTTTAATGATGTTTACAGGTATCGAAAGGAGCTTGAAGAGGCTGCAAAGGTTAGGAAAGGTTGCATATGGCAAAGAAGCAAGTTAAGTTGCAGGGATTGCATAGGCATAGAGTACTTCCACTATAATGCTAAAGGTAATGATTGCGTAAATTTGAATGATGAATACGTTAAATTGAGAAATACCTGTAATTTTACTTGCAATTTAACTAATTGGATAATTAAAGATGAGGCTAACCATATTTTTAAATTTCCAGAATTTTTGCTCAAACCTTATGAAAGGGTAGTAATTTATACGGGATGCGGAAATAATACCGCTAAGGCATTGTATTGGTGTAATTGTTGCTACGCATGCAATGCAATTTGGGATAACGATCATGATACGCTTTACTTGTTTGATGATAAAGGTTACTTAGTTTTATCGTATAGCTACTAGAAGTCAATTAATTTCCCCAACCTCTGAAATTTCAGCGTTGCGAATCTTAGTACAAAAAACTAGGCAATTAAAATAGTCTATTAATAATAACTTTATGGGATATCCGCAAGCGAAGAAAATAAGAAAGGAAGTTGAAGCTTTTAGGAAATGGTATGAAAGTATAAGGGGTAAAAGATTGGATTATCGTGAAATGTATATTAAGGTGGAAGAATTTTCTCCAAAAAATCTCAAGACTCAGGAAGAAATACAAAAATTTCTTGAAACCATAGGTAAACGTGAGGTATATGCAGGAATATATGTTTCCTATCTAGTCAATGAGGTTTATCCCGAAAGAAAAATAAAATTAAATTTAAAGAGGCTTCCTCGTTTACCTTTCCTAGGCCTATATAATACTGAAAAAACGTGGGTTTTGAAAGGAAACGCTGGGAACTCTGTTGGAAGAGGTGCGAAAGGCGGCTTCATTATTGTTAAGGGGGATACAGGTGAAGGTGTTGGAGAATACATGGAAGGCGGAAAAATTATAATTAGAGGAAGATGCGACGGGTATGCAGGAATAGGTATGAAAGATGGAGAAATTATTATTGAAAGGGATGTTGGTAATGTTGTTGGAAGAGATATGAAGGGAGGTACCATTAAAATAAAAGCAAATGCAGGTGATAATGTTGGAGTAAATATGGAAGGTGGTATGATAGAGATTAAAGGAAATGCAGGTGATGCTGTTGGTAAGTGTATGAAAGGCGGCACTATCAAAATTGAAGGAGACGCAGGTGATGATATCGGAACAGATATGGAAGGTGGTATAATAGAAATTAAAGGGATTAAGAGGTTCTGTTGGAAATGGTATGACAGGTGGAACTGTTATTGTAAAAAAACACAAATTGGTATTTACTCGTTGACTTTGACAATCCTGTCAACCTATCACTCGCATAGAATAAGTTACACAATGCCGCAGAACTTATACAAAATTCATAAACCGCTTTAAATCTGCTAGCAAGGCTATTAGCATGAAAGCAATTATAAAATCTCTTAGTTCTATGCTTCAGCAAGAAAAAACTTTGCATATTGCATTCCTTAAGCCAAATTTCTCATGCTTATAATTCAATCCCAATTTCTTTAAAGCATAGCCATACCACGGTCCTCTATCGCAAAGGATAGCTTTGGTTTGCCAATACAATCCTCCAGCACCTTTTTCATAAAAATCAAAGCATCTAGCTACTATGCACTTTACTTGCATAAGGTTTTGTCTCATCTCCTGCAGCCATTTTGGCTTTTTCTTTGCTGAAAGAATTAGGGACTTTGCTCCTTATTAACTTTTTGACTTTTGAGAATTAGCGTAGGTTGACAACTTCCCCATCTGACGCATAAGATTTAAATATCCAAAATTAGACTCAGAAAATTATAGTAAGCGAAAGATGAACGTTAGAAGCTTCCTTATAACGCTTTTATTTATCTTTACAGGTATCTCCCTAGCTAGTTATATTTCAGCTCAAGGATCGTCTTATCCTAATCCTGGGCATCCAGCTAGTGACATAGGGCCGGGAACTTTTAGCTGCCCAGGAACTAGTTGTTTCTGGAAATTTCCTGGATCTGTGGAAATACAAGAAAACTTGAAACTAACTAATGCTAACATGAAAAACTGTGGCAAACTATACACCGATTCTAGTGGTAATATAAAATGCGGTTCTGATGCTACTGGTATCACCTCTTGTTCTGCTTGTGATTCAAGATTTATACCTAAGCAAGGATACGGAGGGAATGTAATTTTCCCACCTGGGATATGGGATTTTAAAACCTATTCAATCGCTAAAAATGTTTATTGGTGGAGTGGAAGCGTTACTAATCTAGGGGGTGGTGATGTTTTGGTAGGTAATACTAAGCTTGTATCAAAGATTTATTATATTGAAAACTCTGGGGAAAGAAGTAGGAGTTGTAACACAATTTGTGCAGAGGAGGGGTATGACGGATGTCTATATGGTTTTTATTTTACTAAAGAGCATTGTACTGAAGAGGGGAAGGACTCTTACTATTGCCAGATACTTTCGTGTAATACTCAAGGAGTAGGTGCTTGTGTCTGTTATAAGAATGAAGATTTGGGTTTAGCTATTTCAAATAGTAATGTTGGCATTGGAACAGCAACCCCAGCTCATAAACTTGAGGTCGCAGGTGATATCCATGCCACAGGAGATATTTCTACCGAAGGTAAACTAGAAATAGCAGGAGATTTCACACCTACCTATGGAAGTTCAAACTACTCATTTAGCGTAGAACCATTCGGACCTTATGGAGTGTTAAAATTGAAAGATGAACACGGGAATACAATTGTTGCAATTACAGATTACACAGGAGAGTCTTCTCCTGTAAGTACCAGGATACAGTTAGAAGGTTATACCATAATAGGACATCCAGAACAACCTACCAATTTGCAAATTTGGGGTACTGGAGAGGATTTATTATGGTTAAGTCGATCTGATTACGGAAAAGATGTAGTATTCGAAGTTGACTCAGAGGGAGCTTTAAAAATTGCTTTTGGAATACCCATACCTGAGAATGAGAAAATAAAGATTAAGGAAAATGAGGGTGCTTTGAGTGTCGATGTTATCGATACTAGTGGCACGGACTTTGTGTTTAATGGTAGTAGGATTGGATTTGGGATGAATCCTCCTTTTAGCGACTTATGGAAATTTCAGTTTAATGGAAGTGCAATAGCTCTTGGATCGATATGGGGTTATAATCCTGATACTTGGGCTCAGATTGTTGCTGCAGGGAATACTGTAGGTGCCTATTTAGGCGTTGTTGATGATTTAGGATTTGGAGCAGTAGGCACTTATACAAATCATCCATTCAGTATAAGGACTAGTGGTACATCGCGGATATGGATTACAACAGACGGTAAGATTGGGATTCATACAGTCTCACCAACTGAAAAATTGCATGTAGTTGGCAATACTAAAATTGAAGGTAATCTAACAGTTACTGGGAACACTCAACTTGGTGATTCAAGCTCTGACAAAACAACTATAAAAGGTCAGCTGTGCTTAAACGGTGTTTGCCGCTCCGACTGGCCCTCTAGCAGCTCTGGCGATATTACAGCAGTTTATGCTGGTAGTGGTCTTTCTGGAGGAGGAACTTCTGGAGATGTAACTCTATCTCATGACGATACATCATCTCAGAGCAGCGTTGATAACTCTGGAGGAACGGTTATTCAGGATATTAGTTTAGATACCTTTGGCCATGTAACTCACATAGGAAGTGTTAATTTAGATTCAAGATTTATTAATGAGGGACAATCTTCTGCTACTTTAGGGGATTTAAAAC
>CAZWFW010000010.1:0-23844 GCA_964633445.1 Candidatus Undinarchaeota archaeon
GAAACACAGGAAAATGCTTCTTAACATATATAATTCAACTTACAAGCGTGAATGGGAGAAATGGGTTGAAAGATCGAAATTAGCGGAAAATCATCCTGAGAAGCTTATAACAATAGACGACCCTGTAATTATAAACTTTACAATTGATATACTAAAGAAGGATCGCCTTAGGAAGTATCTAAGAACGATAGGAGTAGATGTGCCAAATACTATAGAGGAGAAGCATAAACTAAAGGAAATTGCTGAGAAGGATAGTGAATTTAGGGTTTTGAGAACTATTTATGATTACGTGGAGAAAAATTTTGCATTCAAAGATGACGCGTTTTGCATGTATCTCCCTGCTTGGGTACATTTCCATGAGTTTACCGACTATATATTTACATCCAAAAAGGTTTTTAAAGATATTCTTAAATTCAAACTTCCAAAATATTATGAGTTAACAGAATATACTGATTTTTTTAAGTACCCACACGAGTTTTTGAAGGATAAAGGAGGTGACTGTGATGATTATGCAATTTTCTTTGCTACTATTTCCAAAATTTTAGGATACAATAGTTATGTTGGAGCAAATAAGCTGTATACTCATTTTTTTTGTGTAATAGAGCTTAAAGGGAAGTACTATGTTATAGACCCTATATACAACGCTTTTATGGTGGAGTTGGAAAAATATACAAAACATGCTTTTGGAAAAAAGCTTAAATTTCAAGAAGTAATACTGTTCAATGACGTAACCTCTTACAGGAGATTCAATAGTTCGTATTTTCTGATAGAGATGCCACCGACGTTTTATAATCTGATGCGCGATATAAACACAACGAATATAATGAATCAAATGCTTTATATGGTTGGATGCTATTTAGTATGGAAGGAACACCTAGAAAAGCTTGAAAAAGCAAAACTACCTGAAATCCTTATGAAAGAGAGGGAAGTTGCATTCAAAACATTCATTAAAGATTTGCACAGAGAACTTCTTGCTAGAGGTATAAAGGATATCCCTAAGTATGTGGGCATACTGAAAAGAACAAAAGATTTTAAAAGTTATATAAAGGAGGTTTCGTCTGTAAGGCATGAAAGGGCAAATATTTCTTGATCAAATACTTTCTTTGCTCATAATCACAGTATCAATACTATACCTTCTAAGCAATTTACCATTACCAACAAAACACCAAGGAGATGTAGCTGAGAAAGTATTGGGGTTGTTAACTTTAAGCCCAGGTTACCCCTACTACTGGGAGTATGCCATTAACATAACTCTGCCTAAAACATTTGGTTTAGCTAAAGTTGAAAAAACACCAATTTATGACATAATATATTTCTACAGGAAAATCTCCTATAATGCTTCATTTATAGCAGATTTTCCTTTGCTAGGTAATGCCTATCCCTATGATGGTGATGCAAGAAAAGTTTTACTTATCTATAATGCAACATACTTGCAGCACTTCAATTATTCTCCTGCAGCAGCTATAGTCAATGAAAATGCTGGGAGAATAGCACTATTTCCCAATATCGAGGGGCTAGCACTTAATAATGATACAAAAACTCTACTCACAGCTACAATCTTGTGGTTAGGAAAATTTCCCAAGAATGAAATTACCGTTGGTGTTGTTGATCAAGCATATCTCCAGTGGCTTAATGAAAGTGTTAAAAGCGAAACAATTATTGACGGTATTAGGGCAAGCATTTATGTGGATACTGCAAATCTATCTAATTTGAAGATATATGATGTTCTCTACATTTCAAACTACAGTCAAATTTTAAGCCATGAGGATCAAATTTTAAATTATTACAAGAAAGGTGGTGGTGTGCTAATAACTGAAAATATTACGCAATTCGATGTCAATAAAACTTTATATAGAGATGCTCTGCAGATTATGTGGCTTAACGATACTTTTTCTGGAGGTAATGTCACAACATTAAACCTAAATTTTAGTTATGCATATCCTTCGCTAGAAATCGATGGAAATAAGGTTTATGCTATGAGAGCAATTTGTGATGCGAATTATTCTTATGTCCTTAAAAGCTTCAATTTAAAAAGGAACCTTTTAACGATAAAAGTAGGGAATTTCACAGTTTGTGGGGCAATGCCGAGATCCTCCTCAAATATATTTATAAAGTGTGGTTATATGCCTTATAAGGGGAATTTAACAAAAATAGAGGTGACTTTATGGTAAAGAAGGGATTTATTAGGATTTTGGATGCTATGCTTGCATCCATTCTAATATTTGTATTACTTCAGGTTTCTTATGAAGTTTATCTAAACAAGGAATCTCATAAAATAGTTGCCATTAAACAAAGTTACAAATCATGCACAGGTCTAATGAAGGATTTACGGATAATTTTTCCGAATTCTAATATATATGTATACAATTTAACAAATAACCAGTTAATATGCAAAGACATTAGACAAAATTTTCAGGGATTTTCTGAGATAAATGTTGACAAACTTTTTACAAAGCTGAACTATACTTTAGTTCTTGTTAAGGTGATTTATGCATGAAAAAGGCTCAGATTTACATAATTTTGGTGTTACTTCTAGGAATAATTTCATTTAGCTATGCAAGTATTTTACGGGTTATGATGTTTAGCGAATGCAACCCATTTTTGCTGTTAGCTAAGGAAGAAAAAATTCTAAGAATTTTAAGAAATATTGATTATGAAACACTTAATTTGACAAATTTTACAGTTTTGCAGAGTAATTTAGAAGCTAATTTTACTCAACTGACAAATTGGACATATAGGTACAAAATACCTATAATTTTGAAGGAAGAGGGGGCTAGGAACCATACTAATGAGATTATTGCAGTAAATTTGACTCTCCCACAAGCAACAGATAATTGCTCAATAGAAATATATTGTGAGAATGAAAAAGCAAATTACTACATAAGAAACTGGACAACTGCTGACTCTGGGATAAGAAGCACAATTCTGTTCAACTTCTCGCTTGAGGCAAATTCAACTAAGCACTGTTCACTCTACTTTCAGAGATGGAGTAAGAGGGGTTGCGAGATAAAAGCGCCTTTAGTAGCAAATGCCACCAATGTTACAGCAAAAGCTTTACATTGGGTAGAACTTAAAATTATTTTAATGGGTATAGAACTTAAGGAGGAAAGATGTGAATATTTCCATAGATTTGCTTACCCTTTGGTAGTGAAATGATTAAAAAGATAGCAAGAAAAGATTGGGAGATAACTTTTATTGACGTTGATGCTATTCTTAATACTTTTTTTAATAAGGAGATTAAAGACGAAAAGATTGTTGCATTCATAATAAGTTGTTGGACGCAAATAGATGATGTCCTCGAGATATTGAGAAAAAAGAAAAAAATATCTTTTAACGAGCTTCTTAAGAGGAGTAGCTTGGGTAAGGAGCAACTTCACAAGCTTCTGAATATTTTAGAGAAGCACAGGTATGTTAAAGTTGAGGGAGGCGAAATCACTATTGCTACTGAGGAGAAAATAAGTAAACCTGACTTTAAAAATAATATCCCCTTAGTGGTGGTAACTGTTTCAATATTAGTTGGCTTAAGCATCTTTATTATAGGACTTCTTCTTCTATAATTATTTTGGGAAAAATGGCTGCAATTCCCGAGGAGAAACTATTGAAGGAGTTGCTTGTAAGTGCATGGAATGTTGAGGATATTTCTAATATTACAAAAAAGGTTGAAAATGCGTCTAAGGAGCTTTCTTCTGTAGTTAAGGAAATAGCTAACCTTAGAGATAAAGTTGAAAAATTATTCGCAGAAGTAGGCGAACTAAGGAGAGCTAAGACGCCAAATTTTGGCGATCTTAGCGTAAAGTTTGCGGAGTTTAATAGAAGGATATCTGTTTTAGAAAATAAATTGAAGGGTTTAGCGGTTCCAGAAGCAGGGATTAGCGTGTTAAAACAGGCCTTAGATAATACTAAAGCAAAAATATTGAATTTGGAGAAGGATATAGCTTCTATATCCTCAAAAATAAATAACCTAGAAAATAAGCTGAGCGAAGCAGAGAAGGAGAAAACAAAGCCAGATAGTATGGCAATTGTGAAGGAGATAACCTTGCTTAAAAATGACGTGAATAAAGTAAAGGAGAGTATTTCCGAATTCGATGGTGAGCTAAGTAGAGTCTTTGATGATATTCTACTTATTAAGGAGAGAATGGAGAATATTAAAATTGAAAATGATAACTCCATAAATCTTCTAAATAAAAGGATAAAAGTCCTGGAAGAGGAGGTGAGCGGAAGAATAAATGGGATTTTGACGCGTATTGAGGAACTTGAGAAGTTAAGGAGCAAAATAAAAGGTGAACTTGAAGCCCTGAGTGAAGAGATTAAAAAGGATGTTTCTTCGCTTAAGGAGGAGATTTTGTTGAAGATTAAGGAAGATATGATAAATTTCTTCGAGGAGGCTAAAAATATGTATCTAAAAGACCTTTCTGAAAAGTTCTGCAAAAAGGATGATTTTGAGTCATTTATTAGGAAGTTTGAAAATTTGAATATTGAAAAAACTATTTCAAAAGTAAGTGAGCTTGAAAATAAGTTAAGCAACATAGAAAGATCATATAATGTCCTTCTCGAGAAGTTTCATGAAAATGTTGAGGAGGTAGTTAGACTCTCTAAGGATATTATCTCTAAATACAACAAGGTGTTAAACGTTGAAAGAAAAGTTAATCTTTATTTGAAGGAGGCTGAGAAGCTAGAGCATGTTATTAACAAAGTTAGGGATCTAAGAGAACAAATAAAGATAATAAAGAGCGAGATAGATAATTATGGAAGAATTTCCGAAAAGCTAAAAGATATAACGAAGTTGCTCAACATTTATATTTCTGCAAACTCTAAAAGCAACTTACGATCCTAGGATAATATCGAAGCTTTAAGCTATAGCTGTATAATTTCTTTAATAAAACCTATCGAATTTACTTAGCGTAAAATAAGGTATATAGGGCTGAAAAACCGATCATAGTTTATAAACGCTTTAAAAATTTAAGCGAAAAGTTTTTTAGGATCCAAGAGATTAATGTAAGTTGACAAGCTCCTTAAGAAAAGGGTAGGTAAGATTTAAATACTTTTTTGTGCTTAGAGTATTCTAAAACATGGAATCTGACATTATTTTGGAGATAAAAAAGCAGGAGAAGTTGGCTGAAAAGTTAATAAGGGAAGCTAGAGAAAAAGCTGAGCAAATTATTCTTGATGCTGAAAGGGAAGCTAAACGAATCTCAGAGTGGTATGAAAATAAAATTAAGGATGAAGTCGACAAAATTATAAAAAATGCTGAAAGAGATGCTAGAGGTATTTTTGGAAGGATAGTTAGTAAAAAAAGGAAGGAATTGGAGGAAAAAAAGCGAGAAATAGATAAATTGATCCCTAAAGCTAAGAATAGAGCACTTTCAATTATTCTTGGTGAGGGATGTGAGGGATCTACTTGAAAAAATAAAAAAGGATAGTGAAGCTGAATCGAGAAAGATACTTGAAGAGGCGAGAAGGAAGGCTAAAGAGATTGTAAATATTGCCAAGAAGGAAGGAGAAATCACAAAAGAAAAATATCTGAAAAAAGCTAAAAAAGAAGCGGAAAGTATTAGAAAAAGGGAGATTACTAGAGCGAATCTTGAAGCCAAGAAACTTGAGTTAAAGTTTAAAGATGAAGTTATAAAAAAGGTTATTGAGGAGAGCATTAGTGAGATCTCTAAAATTAGAAGGAAGAAGAGGTATGAAGAGGCATTATTCCGTTTGGCGAAGGAGGCTCTTGATGCTATTGGTGTTAAGGAGGTAAAATTTCTTTTAAACTCTGAAGATTTGGAGGTTTTCGAGAAAAAGATACTACCAAAGTTGGTTAAGGAGTATGGGTTAAAAGGTGTGGAAGTGGAGGGTGTAGATATGATCGGGGGGGTTAATGTCGAGAGTAAAGATGGCAGATTTTGTGTTGAAAATAGTATAAACGCAAGAGTTGAGCGCTACAAAGATTTGCTTAGAAAGGAGATAGCGTCTATACTTTTTGAAAAATGAGGATGTACGCATTGGTTGATAAGGAAACTGGTGTAGTTTTGAAGCTGATGGGGTTGGATGTTATGGTTGCCAGGGATGTAAAGGAGGATTTCAAAAAAATCGTTGAGAAGGATGATAATATAATACTTATAACAACCTATGAAATCTTAAATCAGCTAAAGAAGGAAATCAAGGAAAGTAAGAAAAATCTGCTGATTATGCCTATACCTGACAGAAGGAAAGGAAAGAAGGTGGATATATTTAAGGATGTTATAAAAAGAACGGTTGGGATAGAAATAAAGATAGGAAGGTGATGAGATTGAGGAAGGGTAAGATTGTAAGAGTTGCAGGTCCGGTAGTCGTTGCTAAAGGTATGGGTGGTACTAAGATGTATGATGTTGTTAAAGTTGGTGAGGATAAATTAATTGGTGAAATTATTAGTTTGATGGGTGATAAAGCTGTTATTCAGGTTTATGAGGACACCACTGGTTTGAGACCTGGTGAAGAGGTCGAAAGCACAGGGATGCCCTTAACAGTTGAACTTGGCCCAGGATTGCTTAAGCAGATTTATGATGGTATACAGAGACCATTGGAAGTCTTAAGGGAGAAAAGCGGAAATTTTGTCGCAAGAGGGGTTACAGCACCTTCGCTTGATAGAAAGAAGGAGTGGGAATTTGAAGCTGTTGTTAAGAAGGGGGATAAGGTGCAAGCAGGTGATGTTATTGGTAAGGTTACTGAGGGTAGTACTGAGCATAGGGTTCTTGTACCTCCAAATGTTAAAGGTAAGATTGAGGAGATAAATAGCGGTAATTTTAGAGTCGATGAGGTTGTAGCTACTGTTGTGGATGGTAAAAAAGTTGAGCTAACTTTAATGCAAAGGTGGCCCGTTAGAAAGGCAAGACCTTATAGGCAAAAGCTTGAGCTTTCTGTTCCTCTGATTACTGGACAGAGAGTAATTGATACTTTCTTCCCAGTTGCGAAAGGTGGTACTGCCGCAATACCCGGACCCTTTGGATCTGGAAAGACGATTACCCAGCAACAATTAGCGAAGTGGAGCGATGCTGATATAATTGTTTATATAGGATGCGGTGAGAGAGGAAACGAGATGACCGAAGTTCTTGTCGAATTTCCTGAACTTGAGGATCCAAAAACTGGTAAAAAGCTAATAGAGAGAACTGTTCTAATCGCAAATACTAGCAACATGCCTGTAGCTGCAAGAGAAGCGAGTATATACACTGGAATTACAATTGCCGAGTATTATCGCGATCAAGGTTATGATGTTGCTCTGATGGCCGACTCAACATCAAGGTGGGCTGAGGCAATGCGTGAGATTTCTGGGAGACTTGAGGAGATTCCTGGTGAAGAAGGATATCCTGCATATTTAGCAACAAGACTTGCGGAGTTTTATGAAAGAGCTGGCAGAGTAATATGCTTAGGTAAAGATGAAAGAATTGGTTCGGTAACAATTACTGGAGCGGTGAGTCCACCTGGTGGAGATTTTTCAGAACCTGTTACGCAAAACACACTGAGAATTGTTAAAGTATTTTGGGCTTTAGACGCAAGGCTTGCAGATAGACGACACTTTCCAGCAATAAACTGGTTAATGAGCTATTCCTTATACCTTAATGAAATAGCAAGATGGTATAAGGAGAATGTTGATAAAGAATGGCATGAGCTTAGAGATAAGGCTATGGCTCTTTTGCAGAAAGAGGCCGAGTTACAGGAGATTGTACAACTGGTAGGGCCAGATGCTTTACCCGAAAAGGAAAGACTTGTACTAGAGGTTGCAAGGATGATAAAAGAGGATTTCCTGCAACAAAATGCTTTTCATGAGGTGGATACTTACTGCAGCATTAAGAAGCAGGTTAAGATGCTTAGGGCTATTTTAACTTTCTATGAACATGCAATTGAAGCTTTAAGCGAAGGTGCAAGAATAACTGATATCGTGAAAGCTAAAGTTAGGGAGGAAATTGCAAGAATGAAATACGTTTCTGAAGATAAGTTTGATAGGAAGTATAAGGAGATTATTAAGCAAATTGAAAAGGAATTTAAGGAGATGGTGATGCGAGGATGATCGAAAAAAGCTATGCAACAATTAAGGAGGTTTCTGGAGCATTGGTGGTTGTTGAGGATGTGGAAAGGGCAGCTTATGGCGAGTTGGTTAAGGTTATAACTGAAGATGGTGAAGAACGTATTGGCCAAGTATTGGATACACAGGCGGGTCTGGCAATTGTGCAAGTTTTTGAGGGAACAAGCGGTATAGACGTTAGGAGGACAAGGGTTAAATTTACCGGTGAGACCGTAAGGCTTGGTGTTTCTGCAGATATGATTGGTAGAATATTTAATGGGAGGGGTCAACCAATTGATGGCGGACCAGATATTATTTATGAGGAAAAGCTTGATATTCATGGTTCTGCCATAAATCCAGCCGCAAGAGACTGCCCAAGTGATTTCATACAAACTGGCATATCGGCGATTGATGGAATGAATACATTGGTTAGAGGACAAAAGTTGCCAATATTTAGTGGCGCCGGTTTACCCCATAACCAATTAGCTGCTCAAATTGCTAGGCAAGCTAAGGTTCTTGGTGAAGAGGAAGCATTTACAGTAGTCTTTGCAGCAATGGGTATTACATTTGAGGAAGCCAATTTCTTTAGAAAAGAATTCGAGAGAACTGGTGCACTAGAAGAGAAAGTAACGATGTTTTTAAATTTAGCCAATGATCCTGCAATTGAAAGGGTTATAACGCCCAGACTTGCTTTAACGACTGCAGAATATTTCGCCTTTGAGTATGATATGCATGTTCTCGTAATTTTAACTGATATGACAAATTACGCTGAGGCTTTAAGGCAACTATCGGCTGCAAGAGAAGAAATTCCTGGGAGACGCGGATACCCCGGTTATATGTACACGGATTTGGCAACAATTTACGAAAGGGCTGGAAGAATTAGGGGAAAGAAGGGTAGCATCACACAAATGCCTATCTTAACTATGCCAGATGATGACATAACCCATCCTATACCAGATCTAACTGGTTATATTACTGAGGGTCAAATAGTTTTGAGCAGAGAATTGCATAGACGCGGAATCTATCCACCGATAAATGTTTTGCCAAGCTTAAGCAGACTAATGAATTTGGGGATTGGTTCTGGTAAGACAAGGGAGGATCATAGACAGGTTTCGGACCAGTTATATGCGGCTTACGCGCATGGACTAGACCTGAGGGACTTGGTTGCTGTTATTGGTGAAGAAGCTCTAAGTGAAACCGATAGGAAGTATCTGGAATTTGCGGATAGATTTGAAAGAGAATTTGTTGCTCAGGGAACCGAGGAGGACAGAAGTATTGAACAAACTCTTGATATTGGTTGGGAATTGCTAGCGACATTGCCAGAGGAAGATCTTAAGAGGATTGATATTGAATTTATAAAGAAATACCACCCAGAACATGGGAAAAAGTAGGTGTGAATCTTGGTAGTTACTGGTGTAAGTCCAACAAGATTAGCTTTGCTTAGAACAAATAAAAGAATAGAGCTTGCTAAGAGAGGTCATAAGCTGCTTAAGGAGAAGAGAGATGCTTTGATTATGGAGTTCTTCAGCATAATCAGAAAAGCTAAGAAGTTGAGAGATGAGGTAGAAAGCGAGATTCTCGAAATCTATGAGATGTTTGCAAAAGCCTGTGCTTATTCAGGTAGTATAAAAATTAATACCGTAGCCAATAGCGTGAAGATGAGCTATGAACTTAAAATTTACGAGAGAAATATTATGGGTGTTAAGGTACCTTTAATCGAGTTTAAAGAGAAGGAGTTTAACTATGATTTCCTTGCCTCAAATAAATTGCTTGATGAAATTATAGCAAGGTTTAGAGGAATTATGAAGAAGATCATTGAGCTCGCTGAGCTAGAGGCGACTATTTTAAAGCTTGCAGAAGAAATCCAAAAAACAAAGCGTAGAGTAAATGCTTTGGAGTATGTAATTATTCCAAGACTTGAGGAGATTAGGAAATATATACAATTAAAACTTGGTGAAATGGAAAGGGAGAACTTCTTCAGGTTAAAAATAATTAAAAGAAAGTTAAAGAAGAAGGAGTTGCAGTAGCTACCTCCTTTTCGGCTCTTTCAGATTACCGTGGCAGAGGTTCTTTCCAACTGGTACAGAGCTCCCCTCATGCATAATGATTTTTGCAACCAAAGTTTAAAAGTTCGTTAGATTTACATAGAAAGCTTTAAAAAGTTGTTGTTAGCTATTTGAACAGCGAGCATCATTCTCCTCTGTAAGGATAATGATTTTTAAATCTCAAAAATAATTTTTAAATTTATGAAGGCTGGTTACAGTATTTTTGAGAAGCTTAGAAAAATTTTGGAAAGCGGTGATAAAACAACCTTTTTGGAGAAATTGGAGAAATATGTAGGTAAATATGAGGGGGATGAGGATCTAACAAAGCTTCTTAGCATGGCGAAATCTCTGGATTTAAGCAAGGAGGAGGATATTAGAAAAATAAGGGAGAAATTGATTGTTATTGAGGAGTGGAGAAAAATTGAGGAATCGTCCGCAAACTTTATACCTCTAAAAAGTAGAAGGTTAAGATATGGAAGAAAGTGATAAAGATATTGTTTTTAGAATTTTGAAGAAGGAAATCCTAGATATTCAACGTTATTTGCCAAAATCTAGGAAGAGTTTAGCTGAACTTCTTAACGAAAATCCTCCTCAGGTAGTGAATAGAGATGGTAGCATTCATACATTTAGGAGGGAGGAGCTATTAAAAATGAGCAGATATCTCAGTAAAGAGGATCACAAGAAATTACTTCTGCCAATTTATATAGAACTTGGGAAATTACGAGGATATGGGAGAGTTAGAGGAAATGTAGCATGCAAAGTTATTTTGAATGTTCTTGGGAAGAAGGAGAAGAATGATGAAAAAATTGAAGAAATTTACTTAAATAGAGCAGAGATTATGAAGATAAGGGATAAGTTTCCAACAACTACCCAATTTTTGCTTTTTTACTAGAAAGATGCTCGTGTTTATCATCTGTGGTTTAAGATTCAAATAAATGCAGATTAAGCAAAGCTAATGAAGATGCGAAAGTTTTTAAAGTATTTACTTAAGCTTATTCTTAAGTGTTGGGCAGAGTATTATCATCGAAGGAACTGAAGGCTTTGGATATTAATGCTAATTACTATGGTATATCTTTGACAAACCTCATGTTAAACGCTGGAAAAAATGTTTATGAGGAATTGATTAGAAGGGTTAACGTAAAGAATAAGAAAATATTTGTTCTGTGTGGTTCTGGTTACAACGGTGGGGATGGCTTGGCATTCTGTAAATTTTGCAACGAGGCTAACATAACGGTTTTTATAAAGAAGGAAAAGCTAAGAAGTTCATGTTTAGAATTGCTCAAGGAGATTGAAAGTAAAGATAATGTTAAAGTTGAGGACTTGGAAAAAGCGCTAAATGCGAATTTCGATAATAGCATAGTTATTGACGCTTTGCTTGGCATAGGCATAAAAGGTATGCCGAAAGAGCCATACAAATCGATAATAGCAAAACTAAACGCATCAAAATGCTACAAGGTTTCGATAGATATCCCTTCGGGAATGGAACCAGATATTGGTGAGGGGTTTTATGTTAATGCAGACCTCGTCATTTGCTTACATGCTGCTAAACAAGGTGTTGTTAAACGGGGTTTGAATTATGTTGTAAAAAACATAGGCTTGGAAAAAGTAGAACATTTAGCTGGACCGGGCGATGTTTTTCTGGCTCTACCTAAAAAGTTTAAGGAAGCTCATAAGGGATACTTTGGAAAAGTTGCTGTGGTAGCTGGTAGCAAGGATTATGTGGGAGCTGGAATTCTGGCAAGCCTAGCAGCTTCTAAGATTGTTGACCTTGTTTATCTAATTGGTTGTAGGGAGGTAAAATTGGCAAGCTTGAACTATCCTGAAATTATATGTAAGGAGGCCGATATAAAAGATGTTGAAAGCTATGAAGATATCTTACGAAATGTTGATTGCATTCTTGTGGGACCTGGGCTTGGTATGGATGGAGGTATAGTAAATGATCTACTCACAAGATTTAAGGATAAGAAATTTGTTATCGATGCCGATGCCATTAAATTCCTAGAGCTTAAGAAGGTTAATAAAAATTGCATTTTAACACCTCATAGCGGAGAAATGGAAATTTTATACGAGAAGCCACCTTCCGACATTAAGGAGAAGATAGATTTTCTTAAAAAATTTTCAACAAATAACTCAAATGTAACGGTTTTATTGAAGGGGTCAGAGGATATCATAGTCTGTGGCGAAAAATATAAAATAAATAAAACTGGGAACGTTGGTATGACTAAGGGAGGTACAGGCGATGTTCTTGCAGGATTAACTGCAGCATTTTTTGCAAAAACTAATAGTTTCTATGCGGCATGTGCAGCAGCTTTTATAAACGGGTTTACTGGAGATTTGGTAAAGAGTGATTTTAGCTACTATTTTACAGCAAGGGATTTAGTGAATTACATACCGAAAGCCTTAAAAAACATCGAAAAATATTTTAAATCTGTTTAAACTTTATATCTCCAATCAAAATTGTGGAAGTTATGTTAACAACGTTTTTGGTAGCGTTTATACCGACTGATTTCAAACCGTAGACTTTTCCTATTAGGGCATCACCCTTAAAAGCTACAGATACATTTTTAGGAACTTCAAAAATTATGGAACCAACCCCTCCCAAAATGGTTATGCTCGTACTATTTTTAGGGATTTTTATCCTAGCATTACCAATACAAAAAACAATTTTATTCTTCGGTGGTGTCAAATTAACTTCCTCAACGAAAATTTTAAAGGTTGTCTGCTTCAATTCATAAGCTCCCTTGATGAGCAGGGCTACAAATGTCAGAAATATTACTAAGAATGCTAAACTTACGAAGATTTCCTTCTTTTCATCGAAGATTAAGGAAAATCCCAAAAAAATGAAGAAAAGAGGGTAAATATGCAAAAATAGGCTATAATAATTTAGAAAAAGGGAGGGCAAGTTAATGGATGCCAATAAAAATACTAAAATTCCTAGGATTATAAAAATTAATCCTGATGTCCTCAACTTTCCTCACCTTTTACTGCAGCAAAGATTCCTAGCACAATCAAAATTAAGCCCAAAACTTGTAGCATGCTTAGCTTTATTATTTCCTTAAGTATGAATATTATTCCAATTGCTATAAGAACGTAACCGCACATGGTTTGTCGCCTCTTTTTTATTTTGATCGAATCCTCCTCGGAAGGCATAATAATTGCTAGTAGGAAGTATAGTAATAAAACGGCTGGCGGATTTAGAAAAAATAGCAATATAAAGATTATTCTCACGATTTTAGGATTTATTCCAAAGAATTCTGCAATACCTCCGCATACTCCCGCAATTTTCTTGTTTTTACTTTTAAATAGAACCTTCATCAAACTTTAATTATTTTTAACTGTTCAAAAATTTTATGGACTATATACTTAAAGAGCTGGAAAATGCTGTAAGGGAGCTGGAAAATACCGAAAATGCTAGCTTTCTTTGCCCTGAAGTTCAAATAAATTTTGTTTATGCAAGGAAAAATGCAAAAAATATAAATGATGTTGCGGGATTTCCAGGAAGAATTGTTAGGGTATGGAATACCTTAAAATCTTTTACCAAACCAGCATATGGTGCTAGTAAACATGTTGCTAAAGCTTTGCTTGTAGCTATGAAATATAATTCGAAAATACGTGCTTGTATGAATATAAAGTATGATAAGGATGTTGAGGAAGCTTGTAAAAAAGCCGGCTTAAAGATTGCCTCATTTGATAGAAGGGATGAACCAGAAGAAATTAAAAAAATTGAGGGTAAGAGCACCGAATGGGGCATTAATCATGCAATTCAAAGCGTTGGTTATGTTCCTGATGTAATCTTTGACTGTGGTGACTTTGGAAAGGAACCTATAGCGTTTATTTTTGGTAGAGATCCTAGAGATGTGCTCAAAAAATTTAAAAAGATTTTGTCAAACTACATATAGCTAATGACTTCCTCAACTGCTTCATTTATTCTACTGGCTCCCTCAATCAGATCCTCCTCTGGTTTTGCAAAACTAAATCTTATATGATTTTGCCCATAAATTCCAAACAAGTATCCAGGAACCGCTAAAACTTTCTTTTCTGCAAGTTTTCTGGTAAACTCCTTAGCGGTAACTCCTAACTTCTCTAGAGATGGAAAATAGTAAAACGTTCCTTCTGGTTTTTTGCCTTTAAGCTCCTTTGTAAGATTTCTTAAGAACAATTTCATCCTTCTCTCGTAGATCTTACACCTCTCCTTAACTATTTCATCGCCTCTCAGAATAGCTTCCCTTGCCGCATCTTGTATGAATGGGGCTACGCAAGTAACTTGATGAAGTAGAAACTTTGCTATGGTGTCGGTAATTTCTTTTTCAGCAATTATGTAGCCGATTCTCCACCCGCTCATTGCATAAGTTTTTGAGAAGCTATTCACAATAACATTATTACCCAAACCAAAGCGTCCTAAGCTTATATGTCTCTTACCATTGAAAATTATCTCCGAATATGGCTCATCGCTGATTATCATGATATTGTTATCCTCTCCTAGTTCGGAGATACGCCTAAGAGTTTTTTCCTTATAAACCTCCCCTGTTGGATTAGATGGTGTAGAGAAGATTATCATCCTGGTTTTCTCACCTATTTTTTCTTCAGCATCATCGGCCATGTTTTTACCGTCTAATGCCTTGAGTGGTTTGGGTATAGCATTAGCAAGTTTAGCTATTTCTGTATATGACAACCAACCTGGATCTTGAACCAAAACCTCATCACCTTCATTTAAGTAGCATTGCATTAATGCAAATATAGCCCCCTTCGCGCCATGTGTAATTACAACATTTTCTTTTTTACAGTCAACCCCATATTTTTCGCTATACATATCAGCTATCAGCTCTCTAAGATCTTCATCACCCTTCGTAGATATATACGCAGTTCTCCCATTTTTTAGCGACTTATATGCAGCTTCTTTAATAAAATTGGGTGTGTCAAAACCGGGTATGCCAACGCTTAAATCTATATAATTATCACCCTTAAAACCAACAAACTTGGAAAACTCATCTTCAATGTTTAAGATTCTCCGTGATGGTCTTAGCATATATTGGACTTATAAGTAAAATTTTAATAATCTAAGGGAATTAGCTGGCGATTGTCGAACTAAACCCTGAATCAGACTCTTTTTATAATAGCCCCTTTCTCAGCTATATCAAATAGAATCCAGTTGTATATTGCTTTTCCGAAGGACATTCTTGGAATTCTCAAATATTTTTGCCCATTCTCAATTTTAAACTCGATGGTACCATCCGTTAAATGCTCCAGAGTTATTATAACATTCTTTTCATGCATACCTTCCTCAACTAGTAAAAAGGAAATGGAGTCAGAAGCCTTTGCTCTGGCATTGATTACCTGCAAAAATCTAAAAACTATTTTGGGATTGTTATGTAACAGAAGCGTTGAGATAGATTTAAAGAATATTCTTATATTAGCTTCAGGTTTCCATATATCATTTCTAGCTCTAGAAATTGCAACGGATAATTGATTTAGATCAGCAGGTCCAGGCACTATGTATTCGGTTTGCGACGTTGTTCTGGCTTGCTCTATACCTAAGGTCCAGCTATAACAATCGACAAATCTGACCATGTTCTTGCTTTCATAAAGTGATATATTGCAACCTAAGCTTTCAAGCTGTTGTCTTATTTCTGCGGGAGGGCTGTCTGTTGTTATGAATAATGCTGGTTCACCTGCCTGCAAACCATTAGCTATGATTTGCAATGAAAATATTGTTTTGCCGCAACCAGGTTCCCCTATAACTAGAATGTTGGATCTTGCAGGTAAACCTCCGCCTAACAGCTCATCCAGTTCCTTTATACCAATAGGTATAAGTTTCATTTTGCAATCTCTGCAATTTTTTTAGCTACTTTATTTAAATGTGATAGTGCTTCATTTAAATTACCTTCTGGTTTCACCAGGCAAACTAAAAGTAATATAGGTCCTGCACCTAGAGCTACTAAATTACCCTCCTCTGCTAAAACTATAACATTATTTACTCTCCCTCTGCCCAATTCTACAATAGCCGTCTCAGCAGTACCCATAATTGCCGCTACCATTGCTGCGATAGCTCTCTCATCAACACCTTCTGGGAACTGTGCTGTAACCATTATTCCATCCCTACGCACTATGGCTGCTGCTTCTACATACCCTAAGGTCAATGCCTCTACAAGCAGTCTGTTAATTTTCTCCATTATTTCTGTCATCATTACACCCCCAAGATTCTATCGAACAATGTTTTTATAACATTCCAAACACCTTTTCCTTGGGTAGCTATGCAAGGGACTATAGGCACATCTTTAGATAACTTCATCCTCTTTCTTATTTCCTCTGGATGCAGAGCACCAGGTAAATCTTGCTTATTTGCAGCTATAACTAAGGGTAAGCCATATAATTTTGCTTTTTCCATCATCTCCTTAGCCCTTTCAAAAGTTTCAGGTTTTGTTGAATCAACAACTAATATAATGCCGAAGGTCTCTTTTGCCAGTATTTCAATCATAAACTCAAAGCGTTCTTGGCCAGGTGTACCAAATATATCAACGGAAAACCCCATATATTCAACATAACCATGATCAAGCGAAATTGTGGTGCCCATTCTCTCAACAGATACAGCATGCTTTGATATTGCTCTTATGAATGTTGTTTTTCCCGAATTATAGGGACCCACAACTATTATTTTAGGAACGTAAATACAAACACCTGCTGGTCTCACAATTTTAAATGGTATGTACTTAGATTCCTTAGCCTTTGCACCTTTGATTTTCTCAACGCCAAAGTAATCCTGTGTAATGATTTTTTCCTCAACAGCCCTAAATGTTATTACTGAGGGGAAAATCTCTTTTATCTTATTAACAATTGCTCTATCAAACTCCCAATTTGTGAATATATGAAATGCTGTAATCTCATAATTCTTGCACATTTTGTTCCACTCATCAATCTTTCCCAATGTTTCTCTTTCACCATACTCCGATAATAAGCTTGAAAGGGAATCAACAATCAGAATTGCATTCCTTTTTTCGTAATCCTTTAAAGCTTTCCTTATAATTTTATCCACACAATTAAAATCTGTGGGATCATCTACAATATACTTCTCAGTAGAGGGTATAGCCATATGTGCTGAAAATGCGTCAATAAACGCAAGTCTACCTTCCTGCTCGTACTTATCCATAGACCAACCAAATGTTTTCATAGTTTCTCTTACTGATGACGGCAGTTTGTTGCAAACAAAATATAAACCGCAATCTCCCTCCTCAAGCCTATTAACCAGTATGTTTTGCGCAAAGGT
Source organism: Candidatus Undinarchaeota archaeon (assembly GCA_964633445.1). Lineage (GTDB taxonomy): Archaea > Undinarchaeota > CAZWFW01 > CAZWFW01 > CAZWFW01 > CAZWFW01. The sequence continues at coordinate 17,333 of CAZWFW010000010.1, forward strand.
TGCCTTATCTACGCCAGGCGGCCCAAAAATAAGAATGCAGTCTCCCCTCTCAACTCCATCTCCAAGAAGCTTATCCAGTTTAGGAATGCTAGTTTTTATTTTTTCCATACTAAATACAATAGTATTTTATAGAGTTAAAAAAATTTTTTATTTACCCTTAGCCTTTCCTTTCTTCCTAAGCCCCTTATATCCGCACCTCCTACATTTTCTAGCACCAATAGGATTCCTAGCATTGCATTTCATACAAATAAGCTTATTTAATAACCTTTTTTCAGCTTCCGGAAATCTCGGCATATTACTTAATTAGTAACTCGACAATATTATATTATTTTTTCCATATGGAAAAAATAATCTATGAGCTGACATAAAAGTTCTAAATAAAATGCAAGCGAAGATCATTGATATCATAAAAAAGGGAGAGAAAGGTAATATTGAATTTAAGGAATTTCTTACTAAAAGGTATCATTTAAAATGCAAGAAAGCAAAACTTGCCTGTCAGATGAAATACAGGCTGATTATGGGGAATGGTAAAGCTATCTATATCATTGGTGTTAAGGATAATGGGGAGATAAGAGGTGTTGACAGGAAAAAATATGAGGAAACAGTGGGGGTTCTAAGGGAGGTAGCTAAAGATGTTAAGGCGAAGGTGATTAAAGAAAATTTTTATGAGCTGAAGGATGGCAAATTTGTTGCTAAAGTTGTTATTGAACAGATTGGGGAAGATAGAAAGGAGCACCTAATTATCGGCGTTGCTGGTCATGTCGATCATGGCAAAAGCACGCTTGTGGGATGCTTAATTTCGGGAAAGCTTGATGACGGTTCTGGCAAGACAAGGCTTTATTTAGATGTTTTGAAGCATGAAATTGAAAGAGGATTATCTGCAGACATATCTTTTGGTGTTTATGGGTTTTCGAAGAATGGCAAAGCGATTTTCGCAAACAATCCATTAAAAAAGGAGGAGATAATAGAGGTTATAGAAAAGTCTCATAAAATAATAACGTTTGTCGACACAGTCGGGCATGAGCCTTGGCTCAGAACAACGATAAGGGGTATTATTGGGCAGGAGCTTGACTACGGTATGCTTATTGTAGCAGCAGATGATGGCGTTACCAGAGCTACAAAGGAGCATTTAGCAATAATGCTTACGAAGGATATCCCAATAATCATTGTGATAACGAAGATTGATAAGGTTTCAAAAGAAAGGTTAAGGGAAGTTGAAGATCAAATATCCTCCACTTTAAAGCTTGTAGGAAAAATACCCTTTAAAATATTGAACGAAAAGGATATTAGCCTAGTTCTTGACAAACTGGAGTTTGTCGTTCCTATTTTAAGAGTTTCTTGTGTAAGTGGGGAGGGTTTGAGCTTAATAAATAAACTGCTTTTTATGCTGCCTACAAGAGATGGGCAGGAAGGTAAACCGTTTTTAATGTACATTGACAAAGTCTATAAAGTTCCTGGAGTAGGTACTGTGATCTCTGGAAGCGTAAAGCAAGGGGTTGTCAGGAAAGGCCAAAATTTGCTTATCGGACCGGATGCTCAGGGGGAATTTAAAAAGGTTAAAGTTCTTTCAATTGAAGTTCATCATTACCCCATAAATGAGGCTAAGCACGCAATCGTTGGTATAGCAATTAAGGGTATGAAGGCTAGCGAAATAAGACGAGGTATGGTTGCCTGTAGTGAAACATTGAAACCAAAGGCATACAAAAGCTTTGTTGCCGATTTATTAGTTTTAAGTCATCCCACAAAGATCGCTAAAGGCTATGAACCAGTTGTTCACATTGACACAATTGCTGAGGCTGTTATTCTGGAGCCTTTAGATAAGGAATATCTAAAAGCGGGTGATAAAGGTAAAGTCAAGCTAACTTTTAAATATAATAAGTATTATATCTTCGAAGGGCAAAAGCTTGTCATAAGAGAAGGTAAAAGCAGAGGTGTGGGTAAAATTGAGAAAATTTTAGCATAAACTTTTTAATAACTTTCCAAATTATCCAAAATCGTTAAACTCAAAACCAGTTTAATGTGCCTATTTCCCTCTATTGATTAAACTCAGCTATAATTTCTCTAGAAATCCATATTTCAACCTCAAACCTTTTATCGATGTAATAATGTAATAATATATATCATCATGTCTCTTGTTAAACATCTCAATAAGCATTTCAAACATTTCAAATCTTTTCTTTGTGCAAGTTTCTCAAACATCTTAGTAGACTCATCTTTTGTTATCAAATTCTCAGAAATAGTGTTCAGTTATTCCTTAATTATAAGTAACACTCCTGATTTAGAGACTGTTAACTTACATAATTTCCTAAAGTCAAAAAGTTAATAAGGTGGCAAAGCTCTCCAATAATTTTGGCAAAATTAGCAAAAGGAGTGCAAAATCACATAATTACTTTTTCTGCAAGTTCTTTGACAATTTTTAAATTGATCCAAAGTAAATGTTAAAATTTGACTTAAAAATGATACTGCATTATCGTAAAAGTCATTGTCTATCTCTCAAAAAAGGAGAGACAAAGTGAACCAAAAGTTTGTATAATTTTCCGCAGCAAATTCAACTTTTCTGAATTATAAAAACTTCTCCAAAAATTTTAACTCTTCTTCTCTATTAACAACTTTAATAGTACGATATTAATACAGTTTATAAGGTGTGGCTTTATGAAAAGAAATTTGGAAAAGTTAAAATGGAAAACATTGCAAAATATTTAGAGAAGTTTGTAGAAAAAATCGCAGATATATTGGTAGAGCACTTCAAGGATAAATTGCTAGGTATCGTGTGGTATGGTTCTTCGGTTAGAGGTAAATTTTCTAGAGAGAGTGATATAGATTTTATTCTTATTTTCGAAAAAATAGATTCTTTAACAAAAATTTATGAGGAACTAACCAAGGTTACACACAAAAAAATTTTAAGAACTGAGGAAGCCAAATATCTTGATAGAAAGGGATACTTGGCATATCCGAGCTTTTATGTTATGAGTTTAGGAGAATTTAAGGCTCACCCTCCAATATTACTCGATCCTGTAGTTGAAGGCAAAATTCTATTTGAAAAAAATAGCATAGTTAGCAAGGAATTTGAAAGAATTAAAAAGCGGCTAAAAAAACTAGGTGCTAAGCGAGTAAGAATATTTGGAGATTATTGCTGGATTTTGAAGCCATATATGAGGGGAGGTGAGGAAATTAACATATGAACAATAAAAAACTTGCAATAAGTTATTTAAAAGATGCTGAAATTATTTTTGAGGAGGCTAAGGAATCCTTTCGAAAGAAACACTGGCATAGAGTCGTAAGGAAGGCTCAAGAAGCTTCTGAACTTGCGGGCAAAGCACTACTAATATATCTTGGAGTTGAGTATCCTAAGAAGCATTTTATTGGGAAAATTATAGAGAAATTGGATCTTGAAAATAAAATAATATTAGCTTATTACTTGGATTCCCTAGCCTCAGAAAGAGAAAAAGCTTTATATGGTACTAAATTCGAAGCAGCCTCAGAAATTTTCAGCGAGGACGATGCAAAAAATGCGTTAGAGAAATGCGAATGGGTTATAAATTATATTAAGAGGTTTTTGGAGAAATCTCAAAAAATAGATTCCTCTTCAATTTCCAAAGCTGTAAAAATTTTTATCATTTAAATCATAACAAAAAACTTTTCTGCCTTTGTATTCATCAATTTTTTTGCTGAACGATTTTGCAAAGATTGCAAAGTATTCTCTTCTTTGCTCATTATGCCAATCTACATAGCTTGCTTTATTTGCTAATTCTTTGCAGATTTTCAAAGCATTAACATTATCTTGCCATTTACACTCAGCAAACAAAATTTGCTTTGTGTGTTCATTAAGGGCAAGGATATCAATATCAAAAACCTTTCTCTCCTCCCTAACTCTTCTGAATCCTATATATTTCATTACCTTTTCGAATTTTAAAGAAAAATACTTTCTTATAAGTTCTCTTACAAAAATTTCAAAATTTTTACCAAAAAACGAATTTAAATCTTTTTTTACCCTTGCAAATACAGCCTCTTCATCATACTCTAGAATAGTACTATATTTATAAACATACCTAAGCCAAAATCTATGGAAAAAGTCACATATTTCGTAAACATGCTTCTTTTTAAACCCAATTCTTTGCTTTTCGATAAGTTCAAGATGATTCATAAGATCGTAAATATAGGGCATTAATGATGTTGGTTTGATTTTAGCATAACTAGCTATCTCCTCAATTTTTGTCTTGCCTTCTGCAATAGCGAAAAGAATTGATAAGTAAGTTTTATACTCCCTTTTAAAAGCCTCTACAAGGATCTCCTCAACCTCATTTCTTAAAGGAGCATGCTCGCTTAAGACCAAATTTTTGATAGCTTCCTCAACATTTCGTATTGAATATTTGCGAAGAAGAGAATAATAATAAGGTAAACCTCCAAAAAGCAGATATAACTTGAATTTTTCCTCAATATTTTCAATTTTTAAGTCATTTAAAATCTCGAAAACAGTATGAATTTCAAAGGGCTTAAGTTTAATTTTAACATCTGCTCTTTTAAAAAATGGTGCACCTTCTTTTTCAAAAAGATCTTTCACCATTCCAATTATTGAGCCTGTTAATATTATGCTTGGTTTCTTTAAAGAAATATCCCAATATTTCTGCAAAATATAAGGAACACTTTTATTAACATCCAAAAACCATTGGAATTCGTCAAATATAACGAATTTCTGATAATTTTCGAATAAAAGCTTAAAGAATTCTTCCCAATTCTTAGGGCGAAAATACTCTTTAATAACACCCTTTTCTAGGAGAATTTGAGTAAACTCTTCCAGAAGCATATTTTCAGACTTTTTGGGATTAACAAAAAAGTAAACAAAATCCTTATCCTTCAGAAAATTAAGCACTAAAGATGTCTTTCCTACTCGTCTTCTCCCATAAATTATACAAAAAAATGGCTTCTTTACTTTCTCAAGTAGAGAAAGCTCCTTTTCTCTGTTATAAAATTTTATTATTTGCATAATAATTATTATGATAATAATTTTTAAAATTTTTTAGCTTATCCTTTCTAAATCCCTTAAATCATAGCAAAAAACTTTTCTGCCTTTGTATTCATCTATTTTCTTTGAAAAACTCTTTGCAAATATTGCGAAATATTCCTTTCTTTCTTCATTACACCAATCTACGTATTTTGATTTTTCAGCAAGTTCTTTGGTAATTTTCTTTGCATTAACATTGCTTTGCCATTTACATTCAGCAAACAAAATTTGCTTAGTTGATTCATTTAATGCAACTATGTCTATTTCATAAACATTTTTTCCTGGTGGTAAATCCCTTACCTTTCCCCATTGCTTGCCTATTTTTGTAAACATAAAATCTTTCAAAACAATTCCTTCAATTAAAAGGTCTTTGCAAAATTTTTCGAAATCTTTTCTTATTTTCAAATTAATTTCATCTTTTATCTTTTTAAGCACTTCCTCAACTCTTCTTTCCTCTAAATAGCTTAAATTTGGATAAACAAACCTAAACCAAAAATCTAAAAAATTATCTTTAATGATGTAAAGCGTATGCTTTGTCTTCTCTCTTTTTAAAGTTATAGGCCAAAGTCTCTCAACAATATTAAGCTCTTCTAGATGAGCAACATATTTTCTTAGATCCTTAGCATTAACATTAGCAATATTTGCGATTTTTGAAGGTTTTGAAGCAATAGTCATGGCATGTAATACATCAAAATACGTTTCTGGATCTCTAAGTTCTTCTTTCAGCAAAATTCTCCCTTCATTATAAAGAAATTCCCCTTTTGTTAAAATCTTCTCCTTAACATTTTGCCAGATGTCTTTAGATTTATCGTAAAGAATGAAATATGCCGGTAGGTTTCCAAAAATGCTATAAATGTAAATGAATTTTTCTAAAGGTACTGAAAAATATTTAAAGAGATCTTTTATCTTAAAGGGCGTTACTTTCCAAGTACCAGTTCTTCTACCATATAAAGGGGATTTGCTGCTTAAAACGCCTTTCTCCATCATTCCTATACTTGAGCCACAGAGAATAAGCATAATATTTGTTTTTTTAAGTAAAACATCAACTATTTCTTGAAATTCAGAAACAATTGCCTCATCCTTCTCAACTAAATATGCAAATTCATCTATAACAACAACGAATCTCCTCCTATCAACTCTTCTAATTAAGTAAGAGAACGCATCATAGAAATTATTAATCTCTGGTGGATATTCCTTAAACATTTGAGCAACTTGTTTTGCAAATTTTCTTGCATTATGCTCGCTTCCTCTTTTATTTGCAAGGAAGTACATATGCTCCTTATTCTCACAGAATTTGGCTAAAAGTTCCGTTTTTCCAATTCTTCTTCTACCATAAATAATTATCAGTTGAAATCCTCTTTCATTAAACTTTTTTTCTAAAAATTTTAATTCTTCTTTTCTATTTAAAAAAACCGGATCCATAAGATAATCTTGTAAATTCGTATTTTTAAATTTTTCTAATTAACCTCTCAATATCATTCAAATCATAGCAAAAAACTTTTCTGCCTTT
>CAZWFW010000011.1:0-19375 GCA_964633445.1 Candidatus Undinarchaeota archaeon
GTTCCTCGCCTATATGGTGAGGAACGGGGGTGCTGTGAACCACCCCTTAACCGTGCCTATGTGCATGGAAGCCATCGGTCATAGACCGATGGTAGTTCACTTGCAAGAATTGCGATACAAATCAATGCGGATGTTAATGGAGCTAAAAATATATTGAAACGAACCAAGGCTATAGCTCTGGCAGGTGCTTTGGTGGCTAAGCCCGAAGGGGGCGGTTTGTTCTTACGACAAGCCACACTCCCAACACCTCTAATGGCTTCCAGTAGAAGCCCCCTGCGATAGCGAGAGGGAGGAGTCACTTTGCAAGTTCAAATCTTAATAAGATGTAGTTATAATAAAGTTTATGGCATGCCTCTCAGGGTTAGAAAGATAACAATAAGGCTCGAGGCTGAAAAGAAAGAGGCATACGAAAAAGAATCGCTCACTATTTACGGAAGAGCTACTTACGAAAATGGCGAGCGTGTCGAGTATGTGGGATTGGTAATAGATGATAAAAAATTTGCTAGGGTTAAAACAGATGAGAATGGTTTCTTCAAGTTCGTGCTTAGCAATTTAGAAGTTGGTAGGCATACAATAAATGCTTATGCTGAGGATGCCTATGGAATAAGGGGTCATAGCAACACGTTAACAATAGAGGTTTTGCCAAGTTCTATGAAACCAGCTAAAATGCCAGAGGTAAGAGAACCTGTTGTTATAGCTCATGAAATAGTTCCTAAGCCAGTAATTACTCAGAAAGCACCACCAAAAATTCATGAGGTTAGATATGTTAGAGAGGCAAGACCAACTATGCAAATTGCTGAGAGACCTATAACCATAGTTACAAAGGAGATAAAGATTGTGAGGGAAGAGGAGGAAGAGAGAAAGGAACCAATAATTCCTAAGAGTGTGGAAAGAGCGAAACCCGTTGAGATAGATTATACTAAGATAGATACAAAATACACGCTAGTGGAGGGATTTGCCTATGCTCACATTAAATGGGATCCGAAGGAGCACATGCTGATTTATCATGTAATAGAACCAAAGCTTAGCGATGAGGAAAGGGAGATTCTGGAGGAAATTTCCAGGGCTATAGTGGAAGTTGCTGATATAGATCCGAATTTGATAAAAGATAAAAAAGAAGGTGAGTCGTATCTTGAGGAGAAGGCTAGAGAGGTTATTGCTGAGCTTGGTTTGGATCTCAGTGAGGAGCAACTCAAAAAACTTATGTATTACATAAAAAGAAACTTCCTCGGCTTGGGAAGAATAGAGCCTCTGATGAGGGATAAGTATCTTGAGGATATAGCGTGTGATGGTGTTGGGATACCTATCTATGTTTGTCACAAGCTTTACGGTTCAATAAAAACAAATATTGTATTTGAAGACTTAAAATCCCTAAGGGAATTTGTTATCAAGCTTGCGCAAAAATGCGGGCGTTACATAAGCTATGCCGAGCCTTTGCTTGACGGAACCCTACCAGATGGCTCCAGGGTTCAGGCAACGTTTTCTGAAGATGTTACAACACGTGGGCCTACTTTTTCGATAAGGAAGTTTAGGGAGGAGCCAATGACACCTGTAGAGCTTATAGAACTAGGAACTGGTAGCCCAAGCATTTTTGCTTATCTCTGGTTTATTGTGGAGCATAAAAGTTCGATTCTGATTTGCGGTGGTACTGCCACAGGTAAAACCACACTTTTAAACGCGTTAAGCCTATTCATTCCTCCCGAAGATAAGATAATAACTATTGAGGATACTAGAGAACTAAACTTACCGCATGAGAACTGGATACCTGCGGTTGCAAGGGTTGGTTTCGGGCCTCCTACGGAGGAAGGCAGAAAATATGGAGAGGTAACTCTCTTTGACTTACTGAAGGAAAGTCTAAGGCAAAATCCTGATTATGTTGTTGTTGGGGAAATTCGCGGAAAGGAAGCTTATGTTTTGTTCCAAGGCATGGCGTCAGGTCATGCGAGTATGGGTACTATGCATGCTGAATCCTTAGAAACTGTAGTTGATAGGCTAACATCTCCGCCAATAAATCTAGCGATGTCTCTGCTGGGGTGCTTAGATGCTTTAATAGTTATGGTGCATGCAAGAACCAGAGGAAAGGCTGCAAGAAGAATAAAGGAGATAATTGAGATTAGCACGATAACACCAAAAGGGCCAAAGGTTAATAAGGTTTTTGTATGGTCTCCTCTAACGGATACCTTCTCTTTCCGAGGTAGAAGTGTTGTTCTAGAAAAACTTGCAGTATCATTGGGCATGCCTTTAGGGGAAATTGAGAAGGAGATTCAACGCAGAAGAAAAGTACTGGAGTGGATGGTCAGAAAGGGTATAAGAGATTTTAAGGAAGTTTCAAAAATAATTAGGATGTACTACAAATCTAGAAAAAAGGTTCTTGAAATGATTAAGTCTTAATACTTTAATCACCACTCCCCATTAGTCAAAGAACTTTAATAAGAAATATTACAACTAAAGTTAGTTATGGTGGAAATTGAAAGAGTTAAGACGGGGATTTTGGGACTTGATGAACTTTTGAATGGGGGTATACCGAAAGGTAATTTGGTCTTAGTTTCAGGAACCTGCGGAACTGGCAAAACAACTTTTCTAGTTCAATACATTTATAAGGGTGTTGTTGAATATGGGGAGCCTGGGGTATTAGTTTCATTTGAGGAGTCTATAGAAAGCATAAAGAGGAATGCTTTAATTTTTGGCTGGGATTTGGATGCTTTGGAGAATCAGGGGATGCTTTCCTGCATAAGATTGGATCCTTATCATTTTGAAGACATGATTGAAATGATAGAAACTGCTATAAGGAGTATTAATGCAAAGAGAGTAGCTATTGACTCTATTTCGGTTTTAGGTCTCTATGTTAAAGATGAGCATGATATCAGGAGAAAAATTTATGATTTGGGTGAGATGCTTAGAAGGATTGATGTAACTCCTTTAATTTCAACGGAAAGGCTTGTTGGCGCTAAGGAACTCAGTAGATTTGGAATTGAAGAATTCGTTGTGGATGGCGTCATAGTTTTATTCTATACGAAGACGGGTACGCAATTTTCGAGAAGTTTAACAATCTGGAAGATGCGTGGCACAGCCCATAGTGAGAAAATTCACCCATTTCAAATTACTCCTCAGGGCATAGTAGTTTATCCGAGAGAAGAAATATTTGCAGAAGAGGAATTTAAATTGTAATGTTTTTTAAGAGGTTTAGAAGGGCTTATGAGAGAGTAGCTGTTAAGCTATTTGGAGATTTTGCTAGCTATCTTGAGACGCATTTTACCGATGTAAAGGAAAATATGAAAAAAGCAGACATGAAAATTATTTTTAAGGCATACCTCAGCGTAATTTTCTTAACGATTTTTATGGCATACTCTGTAATTTTTGCTTGCCTTTGTATCCTATTTTATGAGAAACATGGAGTAACTATCTCAACATTCTCCGTACCATTTGCAGTAGCAAATTTAGTAGCATTACTCATATTCTTGGCTGGATATTATTATCCTCAGGCAAGGGTTAACGCTAAAAAAAGAAATATAGAAGCTATGCTACCATTTGCTCTTAATCACATGGCGGCAATTGCAAGCTCTGGAGTACCTCCCTACGTTATGTTCAGGCTTTTAAGCAACTATGAGGAATATAAGGAGATTGCTGGAGAAGCAAAAAAGATTGTGAGGAGAATTGATTTGTTTGGGGTGGATTTAACGACTGCAATTTCCGAGATAGCTAAGAAAACACCATCGGATGATCTAAGAGAGGTTTTAGATGGCATGAAAGTCACTATTGAAGAGGGTGGTGACGTAAGGAAGTATTTGCAGGAATTGGCAAGGGAAAAACTTTTCGATTATAAGCTGAAAAGAGAAAGGTACTCAAGTGTGTTATCCACATATCTAAGCTTGTACTTATCTTTACTTGTAGTAGTTCCGCTGATCTTCGTGGCATTTTTATCTTTATTTGCTTTCTTACCTGGTGCAAGTATCGCTGGGCTAAGTGTGGAATTCATTTCTAATATCTTTATTTATTTAGTAGTGCCATTACTTAATACGGTTTTCATAATGTTCATATACATCTCCCAACCTAAACTGTAAGATGATTCCGAAAATATTTAAAAGGAAAAGAAGGAAAAAAATTTTGGATAAGGAAGAAAAGAGGAGAGAAGAGTTTAAAAATTCTGTTATTTTATCAACCTCTATAATAGCCATCTGCTTATTGCTTTTGGATTTTGCTTTAGTGGCAAGAGAGTCAAAATTGTTTATTATATTAGCAATTGCTGCAATTCTACTAGCTATTATACCAGTTTTTTTCTTTTATTTCAAAAGGCGAGTTGAAATTAAGGAAATTGAGATGCAATTTCCAAAATTTTTAAGGGATTTAGCTGAAGCAAAGAGGTCTGGCATGACATTACCTTTAGCGTTAAAAACAGTTTCTACGAATGACTACGGCCCATTAAGTAAGCATGTAAAAAAAATGAACACACAGCTTGAACTAGGATTCCCTTTCGATAAAGCTCTTGAGAGTATGGGAAACAGAATAGGAAGCCCTCTTATTAAGAAATTATCTTCAGCAATAAACCAGGCGTATATGGCGGGTGGCGCTATTGAAGCAATCTTAGATGCTGTAGCTGCGAGTTCGTTTGAGGTCGAGAAGCTGAGGAAGGAAAGAGAGTCAATAGTTTACACTCAGATGGTGGAAGGTTACGTAATTTTCATTATTTTTATTGTTATAGTTGTAGTTCTTGTAAAATACACATTTCCCCTACTGCAAAGTACAATCGCAACAGAAGCTCTGGAGGTGAATGTTGCAGAGAGTATGCCAAGGATGTTTTCTCATATGCTTTTAATTCAAAGCATATTTGCTGGTATAGCGATTGGCGTCATGGCTGAAGGTAGTGTAAGAAGCGGATTAAAGCACTCTCTAATACTTCTCACAATCTCTCTTGTAACAATAGCTATCATCTACTAAACATTAACTTCGTTGCAAGAGTATTCAGTTTAAAGGTAATAGTACTCCCCTTTTTCCCTCTGCAAAGTATCAAGCCTGGATCCAGGTTTGTTAACCCTGGGTCTATTCGTCTCTTTATCCCTTCTGAATGTAATTCCAAGATCCCTAAGGAAGAGATTCATACCATCACGCATATTGCAAATCTTCGCAATACCATGCCTATTAGGGGTGCCGGTGAATACCATCAGTCTATCTGAAATGTAGTCTATAAAGAGTAGATCGTGATCAACAACGAATGCTGCCTTCTTACTCTCCTCGACAAAATCTTTAAGTATCTTAGCGAGCCTTATTCTTTGCTCGACATCGAGGTATGCTGATGGTTCATCAAGCAAATATACATCTGCCCTCTGCAGCAAACAAGCCGCAATAGCTACCCTCTGCAGCTCCCCTCCAGAAAGCTCCGTAAGCATTCTTTCATAAAGCTTTTCAACTTCAAGTTTCTTAATGAATAACTTGTCAGCAAAGTTGCTATCAATAGCGTTGAGCAAATCATAAACTAATACTTCCCTCTTCGCTTCGAGATACTGCGGTTTATACGAGATCCTAACTTTACCCTTAATGCTTCCTTTATCAGCCTTTATCTCGTTGGCTAGAATTCGCATAAATGTTGTTTTACCTATGGAATTTGGTCCGATAACCCCTACAATCTCGCCTTTCCTTATAAATCCAGCTTCTACCTCAAGTTTGAAGCTTTCAATCTTTTTCTTTATGCATGTAAACTCAAGCAAGACCTCAGCCTCTTTTATCCTGTCAACGGGTTTTGTATCAAATTTTATCGGTTCCCTAAATTTTACATTCTCAGCCTTTAGATAACCCTTCAGATACTCATTTATCGCATTTCTAACACTTTTTGGCTTGCAGAATATACCATATGCACCCGGCACACCATAAACTATGTGTATAATATCAGAAACGAAGTCTAGGAATATTAAATCGTGTTCAACAACAACTATCGCTTTATCTTTTGCAAATTTTTTGAGAATTCTGGCAACCCTAAGTCTCTGCCTTATGTCGAGAAAGCTTGAGGGCTCGTCAAAAAATAAAAAATTTGCGTTTTTTAGTAAGCAAGCCGCAATAGCTACCCTCTGCAGCTCCCCTCCAGATAATTCATTTATTTCTTTATTCAGGCTCTCCTTAAGTTCGAGCTCCTCAGCGACCTCCTCGTAGTTATCCGATACCTTCGCGAGCAAATCCTTAACCTTACCTTTAAAAAATTTTGGAATTTGATCAATATGTTGGGGTTTCATTGCAAATTTTATTTCATTTTTGGCAAGACTTTCGAGATAGTTCTGTACCTCTTTACCCCTAAGCTTTCTTGCAGCACTTTCCAGCGTATATTCCTTATCCTCTCCAAAATTTGGAACTAATTCCCCAATTAGAATGCGTAAAGCAGTTGTTTTTCCTATACCGTTCTGGCCTAGTATCCCGACAACAGTCTCCTGTTTTGGTACTGGTAAACCGAACAATTCAAATTTATTTTTACCATATCGAAATATGGGCTCCACAGGAACTTCTGGCAGGTTTATTATTTTTATAGCATTAAAAGGGCACTTTTTTGCGCATATACCGCAACCTATACACGTTTCCTCAATTATTGATGGTCTACCATCTACAATCTTAACAGTTTCAATACCGCTTCTCACCCTAGGGCAAAAACGCTGACACTCATAATTACATTTTTTAGGCTGACATCTTGAGAAATCAATTACCGCAAGTCTCATAAATCACTCCAAAGCAACTTCCGTTGGTAGGGATGTTAGATTTTCAACCAAGTTCTTTATTTCGTTCGCATCAATGGAAAATTTCGATGCGTCTTTTTTTGATATTCTAACCTTATATTTTTTTCCTTCGGGCGTATAAATAATGTTTATACCAAGCAATGGTACTGGAAAAAGAACATCCTGAAGAAACTCCCTTAAGGGTTCCTTGTACTCAACAACCCTTAATCTCCTATTGAACCTTCTTGTTAATTCTTTGACAACTACTCCATTCTTTCCAATAACTTTGCCAGCGTCACCTTTCTTTACAATAACAATTATCTGATTCTCCATTTCAATAGCCCTTATAAAGGTCACGTTTTTCAAAGCTTTGAATTTCTTTGAAAGTGTGTAAAGGGCCTTTGAAAGCTTTACGTCTAACTGGCTAATCTTACCTTCCTTAAGCTTAGCTTCACATCCTGCGCAAAGTATATCGCTTTTTAGGCAAATTTCACATAATGGGGTCTCCATTTTCTCTTTTTTTAATTTAATTTATGAAATATTTTTCGATGTGCTTACCTAGTATAACACACTAGTAACGCGTTACTAATAAATAATTTTGCTAACTTATATCGATGAGATTGTTGTTGTTGCTCACCTCAAGCCTCCCCCCAACGAAACTCTTTTCCGTTAAGTTTGCGGCAACTCTACAATTGCAGTAAATATCATCTAACCTTATTTCGATTACACCCTGGGAGTAAGTTGTTACGCTGATGTTTTTTGCCTGAATACCTGCCAAGAGGGTTATGTTTTTCCTAGTTCCATTACCAGCGAGATAAACAAAATTTATTACATCGGCAAGCTCGTTGCATATGCTGTTGCAGGTTTCGAATTCCTTGCTCTTATAAATCATAGGTTTGGATTTCGTTACCTGGTAGAGTATTGGTAAGAGAGCTACAAGAACTAGGGAAATAACTGCTAAAAACTCTATGCTGACTTGAGCTTTAGCTCTCATGCGCTTACAACAGTTACGGGAATCTTAATTTTTGCGAAGTTAGGAACATAAATGGTTATATAGCCGCTCCCTATAGTTGCGCTTTGTGTAGCATTTGCGGTAAACGTTACTGAAGATTTTGCAGGAATCGTTATATTTACTGGAGGATTTTTGTTATTTATCAAAATGCCTGAAAGATTCTCAAGATCAACTGTTGCTGTTAAGTCAGTATCCGATGATGAAGTTAAATTAAAGGTTACCACTTTACTATTATTTTCGGTTTTCCATTTGACCGGATTAATCTTCAACTCGTGCAGATAGATTACTTTATATGAAGTTGAGCTATCCGTTGTATTATCTACGTAACTTCCATACGCAACCTCTAAATATATCCTATGGTTTCCCTGCGTTAAAGGCAAATTACCAATTATTGGTACAGAAGAAACGTGAATCTCCTGATCCTTATAAAAAATTGAAACTGCACCTTTATCTGTGTGAGCAATCGCTACATATCCTCTTTGTATGCCTGCTGGCAGATTTATAAAAATTTCTTTCTTCGCACCTTCCTCCTGAGCATAAAGAAGTTTTGCTATCCCGGAGATTTGCTTTAACGCATTATCTATCTTCTGGATTTTAATAGCATCTCTGGATTCCTGCATGCTTTTGTTTGCATAAAAAATCAGAGGTGTTAAAAGTAGAAAGGAGAGAATAAATATGCTTAGATATTCTACGCTTACCTGCGCTTTCTCTATTCTTATTTTACCCAAGTATTTTAATACCATTCTCCTCAATATCGAAAGGTATCCATGCTGTTGTATGTTTGGTTAATAGCATTTTCTCTATCCTCATATACCTCCCCTTATCCTCCTGCTTTAAGCAGATCACGCTATCTACAAGATATTTAACGGTATTTATAACTTTTTTATCATGCAATCCCTCATCCAGAACTAAAATTAAAAAAGCGTTTTCTGCCTTAATTCTGGCTATTAGAATTTCAAGGAATTTATAAACTATTATTGGCTCGTTAAAAAGAAAAAAATCTGAAAGAGAATCGATGGCTACTCTAATATTTGAATTGCTCAACTCCGCCTTAGCTTCACTTATCGCTACCGAAACCTGATTCAGGTCGGCGGGACCCGAAATAGAGAACTTACGTTCAACGGCTTTTGCCCCAATTCGCCATGAGTAACAATCTATTATTCTAACCTTTTCTTTGTATTTCTCTATATCCCAGTTGAAAAATTTAAGCTTTTCCTTTAGAAAGGGGATGTACTCTCCAGTTATGGCTGAAATACAACCTTCGTTTCTTTTTATACCTTCGTAGAGAATCTGCCACATGAAAATGCTTTTCCCACTTCCAGGTGGACCTATGATTAGCAAAGAGGAGGGTTTAACAATGCCACCTATCATCTCATCTAATTTTTCAATTCCTATAGGAACACGCTCAATCATCTTACGAGCAATTCCTCTGCAGGATAAATTACTATTCCCTTCTCAGTAATGTCGAATGGGTGTATCTTCATGTCATGCCTTGTTCCGCGCATTTTAAGAACAGTTAAACTCCTTCTGAAGCTTACTCCAACTCTAATCATATCCAGTTTTATTATACCATCTGCAACAAATTCTTCTATTCCTAAAAGTGTCAGCTTATTCTCACCATGGGGTATTTCTGCCGTTAATAATGTTGTGCAACCTAATTTGTTCAAATTAGTAATTAGCTCAAACAGCTCCTTTCTAGCTTTATACGTTGCTCCTAAAAACATCAAGAAGACCGTTATGGAATCGATAACCAATCTCTTTGCATTTATTTCTTCAATCTTATCCCTAATGGATGTGCTCATAGTCTCAACGAAACTTTTTATCGTCGTTGGATCTGACCATATCATTTTTGCTTTGCCATCTCTCTCCAAATTTTCAAAATTCCAACCATATCTCAGCATATTTCTCTTTATCTTCTCTGGAGGTTCCTCTAAGCTGATATAGATTCCTGGTTCATTGTACTGGCTAGCACCTGTATACAAAAACTGTGAAACAAAGGTCGTTTTTCCTGTACCGGGGCCTCCAACTATAAGTATTGCATCCCCCTCTACGAATCCCCCTTCAATCAGCTCATCCAATCCCTTTATTCCTGTAGGGATTCTCCTCATTATACCCCTTCCTCGAATACCACTTCAGCAGGATGTACAACAACACCTTTATCAGTTATTTCAAAGGCGTGCAACCTACTGCTATGCTTTGATTTCCTCATCTTAAGTATTTCCAAGGCTCTATGACGCAGATGATCTGTTCTTAAATAATAAAGAACTATGACACCATCCGCAACGAACTCCTCTATTGTAAATCTTCCAAGTTCAGGCTTCTCGTAAGGCATCTCGCTTGTCATAATTACTGTGCACCCCATTCTCGTCATTCTTTTCCTTAAATAACTCAGATTTTTCCTAAACTCATAAGGATCTCTGAAAAAAAGTGCATAATAGGTTATAGAATCAAAAACTACTCTTTTAACCCCCATATCAGAAACATCCTCAGCCAATGCAACAACTAATTCCTCAGCAAACCCCTTTATTAGCGTAGGGTCGATGCTAATAAACTTAAATTTATTTTCTTCTTCAAGCTTTCTTATATCCCATCCGAAAGTCTCCATAGTTTGTCTTATGCTTTCAGGCTCTTCTTCAAATGTAACGTAAATTCCTGGTTCATTGTGCTGACTAGCACCTGTGTAAAGAAATTGAGCGCTCATAATTGTTTTACCAGCTCCGCAAGTCCCAGCTAAGAGAATAACACTGTTTCTAGGAAAACCACCACCAATTAACTCGTCCAATCCAGGAATTCCTGTGGGAGTTCTGTTAATCATTAAATGTTGTAGGGACTCAATAATTTAAAAATTTCTTTTTTTAATAGCAACCACCCTTGAGTTGTTATTTTGTTTTTACTAGCCAAATCTAGGAGTATTGAAAACATTTGGATAGCGTAAGCATCTTTTCTTGAAAACGCGGCAATTTCTGCAAATCCTACGCCTAAAATCTTATCTGTGTTATCTTTCAATGAAGATCTCAAGCAATTTTGCATATGCAGGTCTTGTTATTAGAACACTTACTGTTATGCCTATAATGGTTGTTAATGCGAACCCCCTTAGGTAATAAATTTTAAGAAGAGGCGTCATCGCAAAAATTGTCGTTGCAGCTGCTACAAATATAATAAACATAGCATCCTTTATCTTTCTCTTTAAACTTAACCTAACCTTCTTTCTTTTACTCCTCCTTAGGGTTTCGTCAGTAATAACGATCTGCGCATCAACACCAGTACCTACAACAGCTATGATCCCTGCTATTGAGGGCAAATCCAGAGTCCAATGGATTACTGCTGCTGCCCCCAAAACAATTGTTAATTCTGAAAGGCATGTAAACATTATAAGCATAAGCAATACGAATTTTCTATAGCGTAAAAAAACGATCGATGCTACAATAGCAATTGCCACTAAGCCCACTAATAAAACTTCCTTTAGAAATTTACTCCCCAGCACGGGATCTATGTAGCTCTCCTCAACAACCTCTATTCCTGCTACTTCTGAAGGTAAGGCACCGGATTTCAGTATTGCGTATATCCTTCTAGCCTCCTCATAGCTATTTATCCTAACACTTAAATCCGTAACATCATTACCAGCCTTCCAGCTTTGCACAAGACTCTCAGCTGCAGGTGCTGAGAATACCGGTTTATTGTCAAGATACATGGTGATGTTAGGCTTGCTGATTTTTTCCATCGCATTCAAATACGCTGTTCTAAGTTTTCTTGCAGCCTCCGGAGTTATCACAAAGGGAGTCTCATAACCACCCTCTCTGCTTCTCCCAGGTGTACCAACACTTCTTATATCCTCGCTTGATGCAACAGTCCTGTTTAACACCTTTATTTCAAACTTACCCAGCTGTTTTACAAGTTTAATCACTTTATCTGGTTTCTCACCTGCCACCTCAACTCTCAGGTATTTATTTCCAAGCCAATCCTCCTCGGGCCTAATCTTAGTTTCTTTTACCCCATAAACATTTATACGGTTGTTTAAAACATCTTTTAATGCCAAAATTGTGTTTTCAGTTATATTCCCAATAGGCTTTATTAATATGCTCGATCCCCCGGTAAAATCCAACCCCAACCTAATGTTGCTTCTACTCCTATCCGAAACTTCGATTCCAAGCGTAGCGTTCATCGCCTCTATTCTAAATGCTCCACGATTGGTATTTATCTCGACAATATCTCCTTCTTCCAGTCGCTTGCAGATTTCATAAAATTGACTAGCATTTTTAACGGGGATGCCCAGAACGCCTTTTATCACATCTCCTTTCTTTATTATTCCATGTGCTGAGCTGTTCTCGTAGACATAGGTAACAACAACACCATCGGCATGGATTTTTGGATTGATGGCTACTATTGCTAGGAATAAGGATAACAGTAGCAAAATTATTTGCGGCTCCTTCACAGCCTTTAATAATTTTCTAACCATCATTTTCTCAGATATTTCCTAAGCAATGTTACATTTAATATCCATGTATTTGGAATATCGGCAATTAGCCCCATAATCACAACGGTTGCCAAATTTTTTAGTACTTCTGAGGATGAAAGAAGCAAAATTGTAGTAAATGCGCTCATGGTCGTTAATGTCATCGTAATCCCTGTTTTAAACGTTGATCTTATTTCTCCGTCAACATCGCTAGCTTTTGAAATTCTTGAGGTTAGCAGGACATCCGTATCAACGGAGTATCCTATGAGCATGAGCAATGCACCTAAAGTAGCTAAACTCAACTCAATTTTTAATAGGGACATCATAGCTAAAGCAAAAAGAATATCAAGCGCAGCTGCAACCATAATTGCTATGCAAGGTATAAAAACCCTGAAACTAATAAAAACAACGAAGCTCATTAGAAGAAATGCAAAACAAATTGCAAGTTTTGTTTGCTTGAAAAAAGCTTTACCAAGCATAGGTCCTACGGTTCTTACGTTTGGGGCAACCCCGTATTTCTTGCTAAGATAGCTAACTAGATCTGTAACATTTATTTCCTTTGTTTCTATGATGGTTCCAGCATAACCTCCAGCCTTTCTGACGTTTCTAACATCAACCTTAATACCAAATTCCTCCTCAATTTCGCTTTCTAAAGAGGTGGCGGGAATATGCTTATCAATACTTATAATACTTCCACCTTTCATTTCAATGCTTTTTTTGACGAATTCTCCAGTGGATTTGTAAGAATATAGCAAACAACCTACACTAAAAACAGCTAGAATTATAGGAATGAACATTAAGCTTTTTCTTCTCAGCATATTTTCTATATACTCCTATCTCTTATAATGGTTTACACAATTTTTTTCTATATTGCAGAGTTTCTACTCTATAAATTTTGTTTATATGTGGGGTTTTTCTTTCCTCTCAAAGGCAGCTATCTCTTTGATACAGGAAAGTTAAGCTAATTTTCATCAAATTTTGATTAATTGGCAGGTCATAGGCACCTTTATGTAAGTGATTGTGTTTAAATACTTCTTTAAACACATATCCTATTAGCCCCAAATGCATGTTAGAGGGCCTTACAGTAATGAGAAAGGGAGAGCACATAATAAAGTTCTCTGATAAAATTGTATAAGAGCCTATGAAAATAATTGATACACATACTCATTGGAACATGGCAATGGGAGTAAGAGAGGTAACATATTATGGGGGATTACAAGCATTGCTGGAGGAGAAGAATAAGAAACTTGAAAAATATTTGGGGAATATATATAAAATGGTTGTAATATTTTACCTAGAGCGAATAGATTATCTTTTTGGTTTGGAAGAGAAACTCAAGAAAAAGATTGTTCCTGCTATAGATCTTACAGAGGAGTCTTTCTATAAGAAAAATCTAGAAAAAGCTGCAAAAATAATTAAGGAAAACGATATCTACATTCTAAAGTTTCATACAGAATACGAGGCTGGCGATTATGTATGGAATGGGTATAAATTTATAACTAACTTGCTTAGAAGATCGGATTTTATTCTGCAGTTCCACACAGATCGTGCCCTTGAGGATGTTCGTGGGAGAATGAAAGTTTTTGAGAAAATAATTAAGAAAGGAGGAAAGATCCACTTAGTTCACGGTTTGGGGCAAACATATGATGCTTTTGGATCTAGAAGAGATTTTGCGGAAAAATGCTTTTCTATACTGAAAAAATGGGCAGAAAAAGAATTACTTGTTTTCGGTTCAACGAATCTCTACGGTACTCAGGTATTACTAGATGAGAAAGTTGGGACCTGGAGAGAGTCGGTTGATATGTTTCGGGAGAAAATTGGTGATGTAAACAAATATGTTGTTTTTGAAAGTGATCTCGGAGCCATATATTCTATACCCCTAGAGGACATTAAAATTATTTCAGAAAGATTTGGAAATAACATTCTATACAAAACTCCAAAAGAATTTTATAATTTGTAAGGAAAACCTAGAGCATTTCATGGGCTTCTATTTTGGCAACAATTAAATTTTAATTAATATTAAAATTCAATAATATATTTGGTGAGATAAAATGTTTCTAAGAAAAAAGAAGGAGCGATATGAGATAATTCCTAAACAACAGGAAATCCCTCCCTTAGAGATAGCAACTCCAAAACCTAAACCAAGAGAAAGCGTAGGATTTGAGGAAGAGCTGGAGGTTAGAGAGGAGGAGGAAGAAAGAGTACCACCAATTTATGTAGAACTTAAGGATTATGAAGATCTAAAAGAAGTTGTTCGAAGTATGCGAGAACCTCTGACAAATATAAGGAATACCCTCAGAGAGATGGCAGAAATTTATAAAAAGAAACAAGCGTCAATTACTGTTTGGAAGGATACTTTATCGAGTATGGAGAGTCTCGTTAACGAGCTTAATTCGTCTTTAATAAGGATAAGTAAGAGAGATGTTCCAGAGGAGTTTCCAGTTTTTGTTAGGATCGATAAGTTTAGAGATATACAAAAGGATATTGATGATCTAGAAAAATTTGTGGATAAGCTTAGGAAAGAGGCTTTAACTCTTGCAACGCTATGTGAGGATGAGAGAGACAGAATAGAGGGATGGCAGGAAAAAATAGATATGCTTGAAGAATATATGCTAGAGATGAAGGGAAAGACGAAAATGAAAAGTGAAAGCGCTGAGGAGGAAAAAGCTAAGAAGGTTAAAAAGGAGAAGCCTGAAA
Organism: Candidatus Undinarchaeota archaeon; assembly: GCA_964633445.1. Classification (GTDB taxonomy): domain Archaea; phylum Undinarchaeota; class CAZWFW01; order CAZWFW01; family CAZWFW01; genus CAZWFW01. Next base: position 14,855 of record CAZWFW010000011.1, read on the forward strand.
ATGTGGAAAGCGCTATAGAGAAGCTAGAAAGAGAACTAAAGGAATTGTATGAGCAGGCTAAAACGCTGGAGAAAAGTTTGGGGAAGTAGTTCTTTATCTTAATTTTATTTTATGCAATCTAAGGATTCTCTTAGAATTTTTTTTCTAGAAAAAAGAAAAAAGCTGAGCAGAAGCGATGTTTTGGAAAAAAGCAGAAAAATTTGGGAAAGGCTAAGGGGATTAAAAGAATTTCTGGAAGCTAGAACCGTTCTTTTTTATTATTCCATCAAAAATGAGGTTAAAACTGATTTTATGATAAAGGAAATTTTGGGAAGTAAAAAGGTTGCTTTGCCAAGTATAAGGGGAAATTCTATAGTTCCCTTGGAAGTTAATGATCTTGAGTACATGAGGAAGGGTAAATTTGGCATACCAGAGCCTATTGGTAATGAGGTTCCCTTAGATATGATAGATATAGTTATCGTTCCTGGAATTGCTTTTGATTTTGAAGGGTATAGAATTGGTTATGGGAAGGGTTACTATGACAATTTTTTGAGGAAAATAACGTGCAGAAAGGTAGGTTTAGCTTATGATTTCCAAGTTGTTGAGGAGTTGCCTAGAGGTTGGTGTGATGTTCCTGTGGATATCATAGTTACCGAAAAACGAATAATAAAATGCTATGAATGGAGAAAAGAGAAAGAGATTTTGGCAGAGATAAAACTCCTGATAGATAAATATGGAGTTGCCAGCAAGAATGATGTTGAATGTTCTGAGGAAATGCTGAACAATTTAGCAAATAAAAAATTGATTAAAATTGAAGGCGATAATTTATACTTAACCGATAAGGGGAGAAAGGCGATTAAGATTGTTCTTGTTGGTGGCTGCTTCAATCTGCTTCATCCAGGGCACATTTTATTTCTAAAGGAGGCTAAAAAGCTAGGAGATTTGCTTTATGTTATTGTTGCAAGAGATGAAGAGATTTCTAAGAAAGGCCAACCAGTTATTTTTAATCAAAGACAAAGAATGCAGATGATAGATGCCATAAAGTATGTTGATCTCGTGATAGCTGGTAAGGAAGATAAAAAGGAAGTTATTAAAAGAATAAAACCAGATATCATTGCAATTGGCTATGACCAGAAAATAACTTTTAACATGGATGAAGAATTGGGGAAGGTGAGGATAATTAGAATAAAAAGAAAAATAGATGGGCTAAGCACAAGTAAGATAATCGAAAAAATAAAAAGGGAGGGTAACAAGGGGAATTTGCAAAAGAATCAATAACAATTTTGCGAGTGGCTAGCTTTTAAGAGTTATCAACATTTCCTGATTCTTCTAAATATTTCTCTAGCAGCTTGCTCTGGATTTGCAGATTTTACAATTGCGGATCCAACAATTATTATCTTTGCTCCAGCTTTAACTGCAAGCTCAGCAGTATCTGCCCTTATACCTCCAGCAACCGCCAAAGGTATTTTAATTTCTTCAGCAAGCTTTTTCACATCTCCAAATGGTATTTTGCGATACTCGCTGCGTAGTTGCTTGTCAACTCCAACATGGTATACTAGATAATCGACTCCAAGTTTTTCTAATTGCTTAGCTCTTTCTAAACAATTTTTAACACCAATTAAATCAACCATAACCTTTACGTTATACTTTCTAGCAGCACCGATAGCATCTCTTATTGTCTCATCATCCGCAACCCCAAGAATTGCAACAATATCTGCTCCAGCCTCTGCAGCCATTTCCACTTCAATATAACCAGTATCCATTGTTTTCATATCGGCAATTATTGTTGCGTAGGGCAAAATTTGCCTCAGCCTTTCGACAGCATGCATACCATTCTTCTTAATTAATGGCGTACCCGCCTCAACCCACTCTGCACCTCCTTTAAAAGCAAGCTTTGCAATCCTTACCGCCTCACTCAAATTTCTTATATCCAAAGCTACCTGCAATTTGGGATAGATTGGCTCTGCAAGCAAATTAAGCTCTTGCATCTTCTTTTCGCTCGGTATGCCGTCAATCCATCCTCTTAATGTGTAATATTCCTCAAGCATCCTTTTAAGCTCAACAATTTGACCTGCTGTAGGACCTGATCGCATTGTCTCTTTTAGAAATCTCTCTGGTAGCGTGTCATGCCTAGCATCGAAACCTTCCCTAACGTTGAATAAGCGCTCAAGGTTATAAATTCTCTCACCCGTTCTCAAGAATTCCTCCTCATCAAAATAAAAGCCTGTTGCTGCAGTAAGCAGCTTTGCGTATATGTCAACTTCAAAATTTAAAGTTTTGAAGACGGCAAGCGTAGTATATTTGCAGATTATTAGCGAATCAAGCATTGCAGCAATATCTTGCAATTTTTTAACAAATTTTGCTTTACCTTCGGCTTTCATACTATCTAAATATTTCGGCAATCCTAAAACTTCCTGAGGTATTATATATCCTGCCAGATGGGTTCCTCCAATGTTAGAAGTTGCATAGCTTAATGCTTGCCCTTTAGCCCCTCTTGGATCGTATGCAGGCAATTCTAAACCTTTTACATGACATGCGAATTCCTTGGCATTTAGCTTCTCTGCAGTTCTTGCAACACCCTCTGCAAGTAAGTTGCCAATGCCCTTTCTGTAAGCTATCTCCTTCACGAGTCTAATTATTGCGTTTTTATCCCCAAATCTTATTTTCTCTTCAATTAATCCCCTCTCGCAGCACTCCATTGCAAACCCTATAGCATTGCCAGTGGAAATTGTATCTAGTCCAAGCAAATTGCAAAGTTCATTTGCCTTGGCAATGCTTTTCAAGTCAAAATTATAGCATTGAGGACCTAGCGCCCAGATGCTTTCATATTCTGGGGCTTTCAGAATCCTCTTTTCAATTTTTACAAGCCTACCGCATTGGATTGGACAGGCGTAGCATGCTTTGTGCTTGTACAGGTACTTTGAAAGTGTTTCTCCAGAAATTTTTTCTGCCTGCTCAGAAAAGCCTTCATTGAAATTCTTTATTGGTAAAATACCATGCTTATTAACGAAATTTACTAAAACTGCAGTTCCAAATCTTTTTAATGTATCTCCGGTTACTGGATGTCCTTTTAAAATTTCAAAGAATTTCCTAGCATACTTTCTTAGAGCATATTCATTAGCGTATTCGATCTTCTTTTTTCCTTTGGCAACAATTGCTTTAACCTTTTTATAACCTAAAACTGCACCCAAACCACCCCTACCGGCTGCTCTTTCCTCATCATTTATCAAGCATGCGAATCTAACCAAATTTTCCCCCGCGGGTCCGATACAAGAAACTCTGGCGTTATGTTTTTTGCTCAGATATTCTTTCGTCTCTTTAGTGCTTTTACCCCATAATTTGCTTGCATCCTTTACTTCAACTTTATCATCTTCAAGCAATATGTATACAGGATTTTCAGCTTTGCCTTTTATTATTAAAGCATCAAACCCGGCCCTTTTCAACTCTACCCCAAAAAAACCACCGGCGTTTGAATGAAAAATTGTATTTGTTAAGGGAGATTTGCTTGAAACACAAAATCTGCCAGAAGTAGCAGCTACACTTGCGGTTAAAGGTCCGGTAGAAAAAATGACCATATTTTTCTTAGAAAAAGGATTTAATCTTGGCTTAAGTTCATCGTATAGTATTTTCGTTGCTAAGCCCCTTCCTCCGACAAAAAGTTCAGCAAGACTAAAATCAAGCTCCGCAATAATTACGTCGTCGGGCAAATTTACAATGGCGATTTTCCCATTATATCCACATGGCATATTTTAAAATTTGCAGAAAGGAATTAAATATTTTTAGGAGATGTTACATAGGCCACCCAAAACTGAAATGATAATTGAAAATGAGAATTACAAGAAAATAGCAGATGCTATTTTTGAGCTATTCCATGAAAATTTGAGAAAGTGGCTTTTTAGCATAATTCCAAAAATAAAATATCCAAGAAGTGAAGGGGTGATAGGAAGGGGCTGCGTTATTAGAGATGAGAGAGGCAATATTAAGGAAATTAAGATTGGTTTATGTTTTGATGCATTATACTTTGCTGAGATGTTTTTGCACGAGCTTGGTCATGTTTTTGAAGACTATGAAGAATCTAGAGGTCAACTAGAGGAAGTTACTTGGAAGTTAAGAGAATTGTATAAAAAGAAAGGTGTTAAGGGTGATGATCTCAAAGGAATTGAACATGCGGATACATTAAGCCTTTACATTCTTTACCCAAAAATACTGAAAAAATTAGCTAGTAGATATAAAGAGTGGAAGATTTCAAAAGAACTTTATAAAAAGATAGTTGGGAGAATCAATGAAGAGAAAAGGAGAAGGTTGATTGAATTAATTGTAAGTATTAGAGGAAGAGAGCTAAGTAAGAAAGTTGAAAGGAAGTATGAATATGAGGCAAGAAAGCAAAGGGAAGAAGGGTGTATAAAGACGTAAAGTTTATTTTAGGGAAGAAGATGTGCGAAGTGTCTTAGAAGAGGAGCTTAGGAAGTTCAATTAAAGACCAAGATTCTTTAAATATTTATTAACATCGAAATGCTCCAAATCTTCGTAATTTTGACCCGT
>CAZWFW010000011.1:19475-23307 GCA_964633445.1 Candidatus Undinarchaeota archaeon
TCTTTAAATATTTATTAACATCGAAATGCTCCAAATCTTCGTAATTTTGACCCGTACCAATAAAAATTATTGGCTTTTGTAAAATATACGCAACACTCAGCAGTGCCCCACCTTTCTCATCAGCATCAATCTTTGTTGCGATGATAGCATCCACACCTACACTGTTAAAAGCTTTTGCCTGCTCAACGGCATCATTTCCTGTTAAGGCGTCGAAAACAAATATTTTTAAATGGGGTTGTGCAACTTTTATGATTTTTTTCATTTCTTCGAGCAAATTGTAGTCTGTGTGCATCCTTCCAGCAGTATCTATTAGCACAACATCCACATTCTTTGCTTTTGCATGTTGAATTGCATTATATGCGACGGCTGCTGGATCAGCTTTGTACTGAGATTTTACAATCTTAACTTTGATATCATTAGCATAACTCTCGAGTTGTTCTATGCTCGCAGCTCTAAAAGTATCGCCTGCAGCAATTACAACGCTATAACCTTTATCTTTAAACCACTTTGCAAGTTTGGCTACTGTTAATGTCTTTCCTGAACCATTAACACCAAGAAAGAGAATTACACCAGGCTTATTCTTTAGGATATCATCAAAATCAATTTTCTTATTTAAAACATCCAATATCTCTTCCCTCAAACTTTCAATAATAATCTCTCTTGCTTCGCCTCTAGCAACCTTTCTTCCAAGTAGTTTCGCTTTTACCCTTTTTTTCAAATCCTCTACTACCTCTAAACATACATTCGCTTCAAGCAAAGCCAGTTCGATATCAAAAAATAACTCATCAAGCTTTCTAGCATCCAGCTCCCTTAACCCAGATACTGCTTCGAAGAATTTCTTTTTAAAGAAGGAGAACATCACCTCTGCAGTATTTTCTCCAATTCAGGTCTTATTCTCTCCAATTCGCCTTGCAAGCTTACAATTTCCTTTTGGATGTTTTCCTTTGCCTTATTTAAATCATTTATTCTACTCTCAACATATTTCAAGGCGTCCTCAACACTTTTCTTAGCAAAAACCTCAGCGCCTATGGAAACCAAAACTTCTTTTGTATTTCTTATGCTTCCGAATGCCAAGATATTTGCACCTATAGGAACTAGGATATCCTGATCATTCTTCATGTTCTTAAGGTTGGTAAGAAACTCCTTGGCAATGTTAAGCTCAGAGATGCTTGCATCAATAAGGGTTAACTGCCTTGCGAGACTCTCAATTCTAGCCTGCTTAGCTGTATACTCAGCCATCAACCTTTGAGCCTGCTCCTTTTTCATTCTAACCCACTCAAATATCTTACTATTGGATCCTTAACCTCTTCTGGCCTTATTTCCTTGACCCTTTCAATGATGATATGGAATCTTTTAACCTTATGCTTGCTCCCCAACTCGGAGTAAATTTTTTCTATTGCATGTTCTTTCTTTACAGCCCTAATTTCTTTTACAAACTTGTTGAACTCGTCTCCCATCCTAAACCTACCCTCAACCCTAAATATTTTTACATCCATTTTTATGCCAATGCTTGGTACATTTTCGAAATTTCTATACTTGTTGTTAGCCCACCTATTATCGCTCCTTTTGAATTTGCTATCATACATGCTCCTATAAAAGGTTTACCATGATTCGCTGTGCAGGGTGTTACCTCAACATCCAGCGTATTTTCAACGATCTTCTTTTCATCTTCAGTAATATCGATATTGACAACGGCTCCTCTATTTGTAGCTATGCCAGAGGATCCTACAAGATCGCTCTTTGCAATTGTTGTACAATCAAACTTTATGTTCAGAAATTCAGCAAATTTTCTTGCATGCTTGGCAATTAGAGAGCTGGCAACAATCCCATTATCATTAAGCAACAGCAGATTGCCAATGGCCGTATATTTTACATTAAATCTTTTTATTTTAACATCCAGCTCCTCTTTTAACTTTTTCTCCTCATCGTCTTCGCATATGCTAGGTAAAAAGATTGCATAGCTGTTTGCAGCTGCAAGTATACCGATTAAGCTTGAATCTGCTATTTTGCATCTGATAACGCTAACCTTTAATGCTTTTTCAACCTCCTTTACAAAATTCTCTGGGGTTTCCAGGGGTACTAAAGCAAAATCCTCTGTTGCCAGGCAAAAGCAACCTATATAGGGATTGCCAAATAAGTTCTTTTGAACGATTTTCATCTTAAGCCTCAAATATTTAACTGTTTCGCAAGGCTCATGCTAGTTTAACAATCGCAATATTTCCCTCCTTTTTAACAAGAACTTTAATTTTGGAAGGTGGTTTTTTTACACCCCTCTCCCAGATCTTCTCATTAACCTCATTTTCGATTTTAACATTCTCCTCAGGAACATGAACATGTCTAGCAACGAACTCTCTAAGTATATTAATAGCTCTTTTAGCTCTTCTAAACTTTGATATTTTCTTTGCGTTTCTTAGAGGAATTATATATATCCTTTCGATTTTCTCTGTCATTTTTTCAGCCTGCCTCTTCTCCAAAATCTTCTTTTAGGATTCCATGTAAACTTAAATTTAGTCTTAGCTGTAACCCATATAGGCACACGCTTATTTTGCTTTAACGCCTTTGCATATCTTAATTTTCTCGCCAATGGTTTATGTCTCGCCATCTCTACACCCTTCTTATTCTGGTCTCCCTTCTTCTTGATAAACTTTTCAATAGTTTTACGAGTGTAGCATCATCAACAGGTATCTTCTCTAGTTTGCCCTGCTGAGCAAGCTGAATTAATAATAGCTCCACCTCCTCAGCGAATTGTGGTTTTGCATATCTTATATTTGCAAGCCTTTGCCTTGCCTCAGGCGTTAATATTTTTTTGAGCAAAGCCCTTTTCTGCCTCTCAAACTCCAATTTCTTCAAATAGGCTTCCCTTAACCTTGCATAGTAATCACCATAATAATCATACATTTATCCCAACCTCCTTCGCTACTTCAGTAGCCATTTTATCCAAAAAGCACCTTCCTTTTGGCGTAATCACCCTACCTTTCCTAGTTTTTTCAACCAACCTTAAGCTTTCTAATTGTTGCAATATTTTCCTTATTATTGCTCCAGAGGCTTTTCTGAAATGCTCTGGTGTACTTCCAAATTTTTTTCTGCCTCCATAGTACGTTCTGAGCCTTGAAACACCTACAGGCCCATCTATGTAGATTCTCCTTAGCATGCTCGCAGCTCTTACATACCACCAATCTGGATTATCTGGAGGCCTCTCCTTATGCACACCAGTTTTAACGAATTTTGCCCATGAGGGGGGAGCTATTTCCTTATGTTTCTTGAACTCCTCTGCTACTTTCTCAATCAATTTATCTGCAGGCACATCATATACCGTTACCATCTTTCTTCCTCAGGATAATGGTATATCCCCTAACTTCAACCAATTCAGCATTTACAGCTTTCGCAACAAATTTTGCAAGCTCCTTTCTATTCATTTCTGAATTTTTTATGAATGATTTTAGCATCCTCACTTTTATAATATTTTTCTTTTTAAGTTGGTGTTTAATTTCGTTAATTACCCCTTCCGTTAGACCATTCTTACCTACATGCAAAGTTACTCCCAGTTTTCCTTGCATTTTCTTCTAATTTTTATTTCTTTTATGTATGGGTATCTTTTTTTATTACCGCATTCTAAGCATGTTATTAACACCATTGGATATGGTTTCTTTATAAGCCTAACTCTACAATTAGCTCCAGGCATAAGAAATTTGTTGCATTTTTTGCAGATCCACATCTTTATATGCTTTGGTATCTTAACATTACATTTCATTGCAATCCTTCTAATCAGATAAGCGTATCTATGGCTGCGTTCTGGATGTTCTTTAAATTCCTTCAGTGCAAGCTCAAAAAG
>CAZWFW010000012.1:0-22684 GCA_964633445.1 Candidatus Undinarchaeota archaeon
ACGCCGGGGAGGGGATTTGAACCCCTGCGGCGCAGGGCGCCACCGGTTCTCAAGACCGGCCCCTTGACCACTCGGGCACCCCGGCTTACATTATTTATTAAAAAATTAGAAAAACTTAAATTTTGGCTAGTTATGTTTAATTAATTAAATATATCAAACTAATAAAAAATGTTGCTTGGACCCTGGTGGAAATACTTAATAACAATTGAAGCTGCAAAGAGTGATGTGACAACAGAGGGATGGGTTATTGGTATTTTGAACATATCAATCTGCTATACAATTGGAAAACTTATTGAATTTTTAACATACAAAATTGCAGGCTACAGTGTTGTAATAATAACTAACATTTTTTGGTTATCCCTACCATTTTATATACTGGCATTCATGTTCAGGGGTATTTACTTTACAACATCTTTTATGGCAGTACTTACCGCTCTTGTAACAGGAGTGTTTTATGACATGGATTTCCCACATTGGATTTTAGCCGCATTGGCAATAATATATGGCCCAATAATGGGGTTGATTTATGGTATTATTTCTGCCTTCGTTCTAGGGTAAGATGGCAGCTACCGAGATTCTTGAAAAGGTTTTGGGTCTATTTTTCATGGGAATAATTTTTTTAGTTTCCGTGCTTAGCTTAAGAATATGGCAAACTAAACAGGAACTTATGCTATCCCACCTAATAATAGTATTAACAACAATATTACTGATAATCATTGCCAAGTACATGATTATGGGTTAAAGATAAAAAAGAATTAAAAACAGGTTGGGCACATAGTGCTATTCTCCCCAGGAAGACCTCCTTCATTGGTTTTATTAGAACCCCACTCTTGACCTGGAGGAACTGGTATGGGCATAGGCATGCATTCCATTACACAATCTGGCATACAGCTATCCATGCATTTCCTAGATTCCTCAGCAACTCTACAATTTTCTATGCATTTTTCTACGCATCTAACTCTACATGCAGCATATTCTGGCAATTCGTTTATAAATGTTCCTGCCGTAACTTCCCTTATGAGTTTTCTAGCTTCTTTAACGTATGACATAGCCTCAGTATAGTTACCTCCCTCAACTGCAGATTTAGCTAATTCTAAATACTCCTCAGCCATGTTAATATTTTCCTCAGCAACACTAAGATCCTGCCCCGACCACTCCTCTCCCAGTTCTAGAGCATTCCTCGCTCTTTTCAACTCAAATCTAGCTCTTTCAATAGCTGCTAGAGCAACCTCTCTTTTAACATCCTCACTTTCCTCCACCAACCTCCTCCACTCTCTAGGTAGTTGCTTCTCTCTAACTTCTAAAGCCTCTCTACATATCACTCGAGCCTTTCTAATCAACTTTATAGCTTTGCCTCTATTACCTGCTTCCATAGCTTCATTTACACCATCCACAAGCTTTTTACAAAGAGTTCCCAAGGGCTTCTTTGGTCTCTTTATTCTCAATGCAAGATCCTCTACCTCCCCTTTCATCACTTCAATCCCGACAAGCTCTCCTCCAAATTCACTTGCAAACACTGGCACTTTCCTTTGCATGTACAGTAGGAATGCAGCCCTTCTAGAGAGCATTATCGCTTGCACAGCATCTCTGATAGCCTTTCTATACTCTTCTTCAGCATACTCTTCCTTTGCTTCCTCCAAGTTTTTCCTAGCAAGTTCTAGCGTGTTCTCAGCTAGTGTTGTATTCATACCCAACTCTCCGGCTTTTTCAATTAAAGCTTCCGTCAATGTAATGCTACTTTCTGCTTTTTTAATCGCTCTATCGGCAACATCAGTAGCGTTATGCAATAGCTTCAAGAACCCTTTCACCTTCCATCTTGCTCTCCAATCGTTTTTATACCTTTTAATCAATTCTACAGCAACGTGAGCTTTTCTTCCTGAAATAAGTGTTACTTCTATGTTTTCCTCTTTTAAAGCATTATATATCTTTTCAGCCAAATCTGGTTTGCCTAAGACAAAAACTCTAGTGGCATTGGACTCTTTGACTTTTTCAACAACAGATGGTATCTCCTCTTCGGAAGTTACTATCAGAACGCTTGCATATCTACTTGGTAATGTTGGTGCAGCAGCTTCTGTGAAATTGGCAGCTGCGATTACTATTAAGGGCCTCTTAGCTTTGCTTATTTCAACTGCCTTATTTATATCCTCCTCTACCTTTTCCTCAATCGTTTCCTTGCTACCCTCTATAACCTCAACAGTTATGTTCGCTGAGCTAAGATCTGACTGGACAGACTCCGAAACCTCCTCACATATTACCTTTACATCCGTTACGCCTAACTCATCCAATGTCTCTAGGGTTACAGCTGGAACCTCATCCTCATTAATCAAAAGCAACGGTGCTTCATATAAGCTTGCCAGATTTCTTGCTGCAGTTACTATCTCATATGTATCTCCTGGTGCCCTCAAGCTATCGCATGCAAGAACAGCCATTTCCGATCCTTCGGGCCAGAAATACTTCGCAACTTCTGCAGCGGTACCGAACCTTGTAGCACCCCAGATTCTTATAACATCATAACCAAGATTCTCTAGTTCTGTCTCCACATCATCGCTTACTGCTACAGGTCCCCCTATAATGTAAATTGTTTCTGGTTGTAATGAAGATATTTCACTTTTCAACTCATTGGTTAGACCCTCCTCACCAACAACCAATATTGGTGCACCTATTTTCACAGACGCTGAGGCTGCTACCAATGCGTCTGGATAGTTCTCTGCTGTTGTTAAAATAACACTAGTTTCCTGAGCAAAGACTTGTGTGCTAAGGATAACTAGGGCAAATAGTACCAAAATAAGCTTCTCTTTCATGATATATCACCAGTATCTTTAATGATTAAAAGGTTTTAAATAAGTTAATAAAACCTGTCAGAAACCAATAACATCCGGTGAAAGCTTAGATTTTAGATTTCCAAAAACCAGTCTAAGAAAGCTGCTGTAGCACATACAAACTGAGTGCTGGGAGTATTTTAGGAATAAATTTAAAAAAGCTTAAAAATTAGTTAAACATATTTGTTGCATAGCCATATTCAGTACCCAAATTTTAGAAACTTATTTAAATAATATTTTTGCACAAATATTGGATATAAAAGTAGTTAGAATGAAGATTAGAATAGTAGAATGTGATAGAAACAAAATTGAATTTGTAGTAGATGGGGCGACGCCAGCCCTTATAAATGCTTTAAGAAGGGTAATTATTGCTGAGGTACCCACCCTAGCTATTGAGGATGTAATTTTCTACGAGAATTCCTCCGCACTTTACGATGAGATTATAGCTCATAGGCTTGGGTTAATACCTCTAACTACAGATTTAAGGAGTTTTAATCTACCTGAAAAATGTAAATGTAACGGTAAAGGATGCAGCTTATGTAGGGTGACTTTCTTCCTTGAGAAAGAAGGAGAAGGTGTTGTGTATTCTGGTGACTTGAAATCAGAGGATCCTAAAGTAAAACCGGTTTATGAAAATATTCCCATTGTTAAATTAGGAAAAGGTCAGAAAATATCACTTGAAGCTATTGCTATTCTAGGCAGAGGAAGAGATCACGCAAAATGGAGCCCGGCTGCAAACTGCTATTTTAAGTACTACCCAAAGATTAGTATCGATGAGAAAAAATGTGACGCATGTAAAAAATGTGTAGATGTTTGTCCAAGAAATATATTGGAGTTTAAGAAGGGAAAAATTTCTGCTAAAAATATTGAGGAATGTATATTCTGCAAGGAATGCGAAATGTCCTGCGAGAAAAAAGCTATAAAAATTGGTTACGAAAATAATAAGTTTATCTTTTATTTGGAAAGTACGGAAGCTTTGGCAGCTGATGAAATAGTCAAAGAAGCCTTAAAGGTTCTTGACGAAAAATTAAATGATTTGGAAGCTCAAATAAAAGAAAAACTTTAATTAATAATATCTAGCCAGTCTGGTTTTATATTGCGGGGGTGCCCGAGTGGCCAAAGGGGGCAGGCTCAAGACCTGCTGGGCGTAGGCCCTTCGCCGGTTCGAATCCGGCCCCCCGCATTTATTCATGATTTTTTTCTAGGAATTCGCTTGAAAACTAGATATCTTACCGCTTATTAGAATTTAAATTAAATTTCAGTGCGGGGGGTGGGATTTGAACCCACGAAGGCCCTACGGCCACAGGAGCCTCAGTCCTGCCCCTTTGGCCAAGCTCGGGCACCCCCGCAATATTATAATTTATTAAACCGATTTTTAAATTCTTTTAGCTGAGTGTTATAAATAAATATGCTGTAATTTATAGTTTAATAACTATGGCAAAGAACAACGGCAAAGGATTGTCTTATGGAATTATAGTTGTTATCCTGGTTATAGTGGGGATTAGCTTATTAATAGCAAGTAAGTTTATACCTTCGGCACCCAAAACTCCAATTACTCTCCCTTCGGAAGGAAAAGTAATTGCAAAATTTCCTGGAGGTGAATGGATAACAGCAGAAGAATGTAGAGATAAAAACTATATAACAAAGACAGCAGACTACATAATTCAAGGAACTGTTGAAAAAGTGAAAGGAAAATGTATATGCAAAGAAAATGCAACCCAAATTCTTACCTATACAGACGTGAAAATTGAAAAATACATTAAGGGAACACCACTTGGGACTGATAGGCTTCAAATAGCAACTCCTGGCGGTTGTTGTGTAATTGAAGAAGAACTCTGCTATGGTAATATAGGAGAAAAAGTTTGCACTTTTGTAGAGGATACTCCAAATTTTACATGAAGGAAAAAGGTGATTCTGTATTTAAAAAAGATATCTGAGGAATACAAAGAATTTGGAGAAGAGTTTTCAATTGTTTGTGGTGGAGCAGGAATTGAGGAAATTTCAGAAGAATGTCAAGATGAATGCTCCCCTGAAGGTGATCGAGAATGTATTGCAATGATATCCCTTGAAGAGGAAACTACGGGATATAGAATCTGCGGAAATTATGACAATGATCCTTGCCTAGAATGGAGCGAAATATTTACTTGTCCAGAAGGCACTACCTGCGTAAATGGAAGTTGTGAAATTGTTCCCAAAAAGGAAGTATTGCCATAAGCGCTAGAAAGTTTAGCAGTATGCTTAATTCCATTTTAAAGCATTTCTTTGCTGGTAAATCTAAAGCAGAGTGTACATATGGAAAAAGAAAGTTTTTGCTGAAATTAACGTATTGATGTTAAAAATTTGCATATATAAATAAAAAACTTGCAAAATGCTTGAGTTTTACGATATGTGGTTGTTTAGATAGCATCTTGGTTTTCCAAGTTTAACAGAAACTTTTTTATAATAATGTTAATTATTAAACTAACAACATGAACTTTCCTAAAAAATTGTCATTTAACCTTTTAGAAAATTTTTCGCTAAGATATGGGGAGAACCCCCATCAAGATGCCGCAATTTATATTTTAGAAGATAAACAAAGCACTATTTCTCTCACTACCTTTAAACTCCACTCAGATAGAAAACTTTCTTACAACAATCTGCTTGATATAGATTCCGCAATTAGGATAGTTAAAGAATTTGATAAACCAGCGGCAACTATTATTAAGCACAACAACCCATGCGGTGTAGCTATAGCGGATGACATTTACAAGGCTTTAAAGAAGGCTTTTGAGGCGGATCCTAAATCGGCTTTTGGGGGTATCATAGGTTTAAATAGAGAGGTTAATGAAAAGGTTGCAAGGGAAGTTGTTAATCATTTTTTTGAGGTCATAGTTGCTCCTGGATACAGCAAAGAGGCTTTGGATATGATAAAAAAGAGAAAGAGGCTTATTATAGTGGAATTAGATGTTTCAAAGGATATGCCAAATTTGAGCATAAGAAGTGCATGCGGGGTATTTTTGGCTCAAATTGAGAAGGATGAGGATATCAAATTAGATGTTGTAACAAAAAATAAACCTGACGACGAAACCCTGAGGGACTTAATATTCGCATGGAAGGTTGTTAAGCATGTAAAATCAAACGCAATAGTTGTTGCTAAGCATGGTTCAACCTTGGGTATTGGTGCTGGACAGATGTCAAGGGTCGATGCTGTGGAAATAGCATTAAGAAAGGCTGGTGAAAAAGCTAGAGAAGCAGCTCTAGCGTCAGATGCTTTCTTTCCTTTCAGAGATAGCATAGATTTGGCGGCAGAATATGGGATAAAAGCTATAATTCAACCAGGGGGTTCCGTAAGAGACAGAGAGGTTATTGAGGCATGTGATGAACACGGAATTTCAATGATTTTTACACATACAAGAGCTTTTAGACATTAAAGAAGATTAAAGGCTTTAAGTACGTGTTTGAGTATTTTAGGTCTATATACAAATCTTCTCTTCAATTTTTTCAGAGCAACTCCACTAATTTCATAAACGACGCCCTCCCCTATTATATACCCATTCTTTTCGTAAGCTTTTTTTCTTTCTCTAATTATGGGTTGTGCGTAGTTACACACAACTTCTGCGATACTTTCATCAAGTACATTTCTTATCTCAATCGCTTTAATCTTGCTTTTAACCTCAATAAGGTTATAAAGCGCTAATTCGAGTAGAAACCTTGCTAAATCCCTTTTAAGCTCTTTTACAAAAATAACCAGAGTCGATACAATGCCTATGTTTTTCTTAGTGTCAATGGAGTACTTTATCCCACCACCGTCCTTTTCATTGTAAAAAATCATAATACCTACCGATAATGGTTTAAGAAGTTTGGTGCTGGAAAAATTAAAATAAAAGATCCTTTTTTCAGTTTTAATCCCTACTTTAGCAACACTCCTTAATTCCATAACCTCTATGGACTCCACTTCAATTTTATTTGAATCTAGCTTTTTAAGCATAGCGATGCGGGGGGCCGGATTCGAACCGGCGAAGGCACTAAGCCACACGGTCCTAAGCCGTGCCCCTTCGACCACTCGGGCACCCCCGCATTAATTAACTATGATAGTTTTCAATGAATATTCATCAATTTTTATTCTTGAATACAGTTTTTTAAATTCTTTCATTTTCGCTTTTGTTTCAGGATGCTTTGGAACAGCCTTACATCTTTTTGTTTCTAAACTAATCTCAAAAGTTCCTATATTCTTAGCCATTTCTATTATCTCATGTTTATCCATGAAAATAAGTGGCCTTAGAATAGGTATGTTGATTTTGTAGCTGATTACTAGAAGATTGTCAAGTGTCTGGCTTGCCACTTGCCCTAATGAGTCTCCAGTAACCAAAGCTTTAGCATTTTCTTTTCTAGCAATTTCTTCAGCAACTTTATACATCGCATATTTGCAGAGTAGGCAAGTATAGCTAAGCTTATTTTCATTTTTCAAAATTTCCCTTATATCCTGCAAAATTTTTCCAAACTTTACTACGACAATTTTAATCTTTTTATTGGAATTCCATTCCCTAAGCTTTTTGGCGATTTTTTTGACATTTTCCTGAGTATTTTGAGCGAAAGGTGTTGTGTCAAAATGCAAGATTACTATTTCGCAACCCCTTTTCATAGCATACCATGCAGAAACCGCGGAGTCTATCCCACCCGATACTAGGCAAAGAACTTTTCCTTGTGTGCTTATCGGAAAGCCTCCTGGACCTTCAATTTTTTTATCGAATATGTAGCTTTCCTCCTCCCTTATTTCTACAAATAATTCTGTTTGCGGATTTTTCAGATCCACCCTGCTGTTGAATTCATCTTTCACTATCTTACCTAAAATTCTAGCAATTTCCATGCTAGTAAGATTGTTTATTTCAGCCTCCCTTTTGACTCTGATTGCAAAAGTCTCTTTAATGCCCAACCACCTGACAAATTCCACTAATTTCTCTGAAATTGCTTTTAAATCTGTTTTACAGGAAACTGCTGGTGAGAAAGAAACAATGCCGAAGACTTTTTTTAACTTCTCCACAAATTGAGGATCGTAGTTGATAATTATTCTGCCACGCAGAGCCTCAATATTGACTTTGCCAAGACTTGCTTTAATATTTTCAATCAGTTTCTTCTCAAATTTTCTACGTGTTTTTTCGCTCTTCAACCAAATCTCATCATATCTAAGCAAAATTTTATCGTACATAAAAAAATTATTTACCATTAATTGTTGAAATCTATTTCTGAAGAACTACTGTCAAGTTTAGCTAGCTTCCACTATATAGCTTAAGTAAACTCCAATTCTAATAATTTTATTATGAAAAGCTCAAAGAAAAGCTAAATAAATGAAAGTTTGAAAAAACATAAAATTAGTACCTAACTTTACCAATATGTCTAGTTGCTGCGGGATCCACACCCTTCTCCAAGGCCAAATAGTAAATGAACCACTCTAGTGGAATAATCAAAATAAAAGGTCCGAAGATGCTATCGAATTTGTAATACCTATCAGCATCAAAAACTAGAGTTCTAGCTCCAATTCTCTCACAAAATTCTAATGCTTTATTCGTTATTTCGTCTGAAGGCAAACCACTTTTGAGAAACATAGTATCTACTCCTTTCTCAACTTTCTCTATCAGTCCATGTCTAAACTCCCCAGCATATACTGGACAGCCATGAAGATAACAACCTTCCATAAGCATCGTCATAGCGACTTTATATGCTAAACCATAGTTCACGCCTGATGCAATAACATAAAACCCCTTCGTATCTCTGAACTTTATAGCCGCTCGCTTACATTCTTCCTCAACTTTTGTTAACAAGGATTGGCAAATTGCAGGCAATTCCTTCAGCTTTCTATCAAATTTTTCTGACAGAAATAAGGAGTAAAGAACAAACAACTGTGTGATATACGTTTTTGTAGCAATTATTGCCTGCTCTTTCCCAGCTTTCGTTATTATAACATCATCAACTATGCTTGCTAGAGAGCTTTGTTCATCATTTGTTATGCCCACTGTATAACAATAAATATCCTCCTGTTTGGCTCTTCTTGCCGCATATATAGTGTCTCTTGTCTCGCCAGATTGGGAACAGAGAATTATTGCAGTTTCTTCATCTATATAGGGAGTATTATAGTAAAATTCGAAACCAGTATAAACACCTTTTGCATTTTCAGATTTTAGATAATCGAGGAGGGAATTTATCGTCAATAATGTAGATAAGGAGCTTCCACAGCCAACAAAATAAAATCTTTTATATTTCCTAAGTTTATGCGAAACTTTGCGAAGTTTGTCACTTTCCAGCTCTATTGTTTTACGTAAAGCTTCGCTTTGCTCTAATATTTCCTTTCTCATAATATTTTCGGACATCACTAAAATATTTTATGAAGAATAAACTAAATTTAAGTTTTGTCAGTATTAAATAAATAAATGAGGGGAAGAGCCTTAATTCATGTTAGTGGAATTGTACAGGGTGTTGGGTATAGGTGGTTTGTAGAGGACTACGCTAAGAGAGTAGGATTGAAAGGTTATGTAATGAATTTACCAGATGGTAGAGTGGAGATAGTTGTTGAAGGCGAAATAGATGATATAAAAAAGTTGGTAGAATATTTAAGAAGCAGAAAGCCGAGATTTGCAAGAGTAGATAAAATTGATGTTGAATGGCGTGAATACAAAGGAGAGTTTCATGACTTTAGGATAAGATTTCGCTAAGATGACAGCTAGAGAGCTGAAATTTGCAATTATTTTGTCCATTCTATCTATTATCTTAGCTTTTTTAGCTATTTGTATATCAATTCTATCGAATCCTAATTTAGAAGTTGAGAATAAAAAGAAAATTGCGAAACTGCCTTCATCTAAAGATTTAGACCTTAAGGGCTTTAAAAAAGTGGAGGATGTGGACATTGCACTTTCAGAAAGCTTTGCTACGCTTTATTTGAAAACTGACTGCTATCAATTAAGGATGGTCATTACTCGCGATCAGGGATTCAGCATAAAAGATGCCCTGGATGGCAAACGATTCTATAGACCGTTAACCCATGACTTGCTTGTTGATATTATCGAAATGTTTAACATTACACCCGAGTTTGTTAAGATTGTGGAATTTAAAAACAATACTTATTATGCTAAGCTGATTCTTAGAGGTGGTAGAAGAATTGCTATTTTTGATTGCAGACCTAGCGATGCTGTTGCAGTAGCGGTAAGGGTAAATATCCCAATTTATATTAATGAGGAGATGCTAAAGGAAAGAGCTGAATACATCTGCTGAATAATCAGCTTGATGCTGCATTAGCAATGAGAAATCACTTATACTCCTTCACCTCTTTATATGCTAGCTCAGCAGCCTTTATATTGGGTTCAGCAACCTTTCCGAGCCTTTCCCTTATAGCATCTTCCAAGGAATTAAAGCTAACCAACTTAGTTGCTCCAATAAAAGCACCCAGCATCGCTGTATTAGTAATTGGCATGCCTATAACATCCTTTGCTATTTTCGTAGCATTAACCCAATAAGTTTTCACCCCTAAATTTACAGGCTTCTCGGCGTTTATGACGGCAACACCCTCTTTCTTTAATCCTTCAGTAACATTCTCAACGGAAAGTAGCGAGGGATCCTGGACAATTATATAATCAGGCTCATAAACTTGAAATCTTGCCTTAATTGGTTTGTCATCAATTCTCACAAAAGCTTTAACGGGCATACCTCTGCGCTCTGGACCAAACGAGCCGAATGCCTGGCAATATTTGCCCCCCCTAAATGCAGCAATTGCTAGAATCTGCGCTGCAACAATATTTCCTTGACCACCCCTTCCATGAATTCTTATTTCAATCACCAATTTCACCTCCTTAATACTCCGAAGAAGTCTTTTATCTGGATATAAGTTTTTCTATAAATCTCGCTATTTTTTATTTTCTCAACAAATTCCTTCGTTCTTGTGTATTTGTCTTTCTTAACATCCCATTCAGGATGCTTTTTTCTCCATTCCTCTACAGAATAGCTATATTGCTCCTGAATTTTATCTCTATGGATTTCCGGCAGAACATTAAAAGCACAGAAAGGTATGAGCCTGCCATTTGGCGTTGCGTAGTGAATTACGCATCTCTGCGTTCTTTCTAGATCATAGTTATACTCGTCCTGGAAGTGCATCATTCCTATGAAGAGAGTTTTCAAATGAAACTCGCCCAAAGCATTATAGGTACCTCTTCTGAGAGCAGCTTTTATGAGCCTTAAAACATTTACGCTTTTGGGAGCATACTTCTCATCATAGAACTTCCCTAATTTAAGAAGAAGTTCCATGGTAATTTTCCACCTCCTTATTTTACCGCCCTCTTTCAGTTCCTCGGATTTTTCATTGAGAAACTCAACAAACCCATCAACATCAATAAATCTTGGTATAGGTATAACCTTGTTCTCATCAAGAAATACATAAGTTGCGGCACCGCAAACAAAGTGAGAGCTCATGTAGTATTGCTTGCCTAATAGCGCATCAAAGAAGCTTGCTATATGTGCGGCAGTTGGTACAGGATACCAATCATCTTTAGCAATAGCTCCATTTGTTTGTTCCTCTATAAGCTTTATTGCACCAGGTATTGTTATCCTAAACTTTTGCCTTTCAGATTTTGGTACACGTCCAACCATAGATAACGGTTGAAAGTTCACACCTCTGACAATATCCAGGTGATTTAGAGCAAAATTTATTATTGCTCCAGTCTCATGCGTGTTTATGTTTCTTATTAATGTTGGCACTAATACTATGCCAGGACCCCCTGCCTTCCTAACATTTTCAAACAGTAAAGGCAACTCCCAATGATTCTTCCAATTTGTTTTGGGGGTTACTCCATCAAAACTTGTGTATAGTGTGTTAACACCAGCTTCCCTAATCTTTTTAACTAGGTCTGGGTTAAAAGCCAACCTTATACTATCAGAATTTAATTGAATATGGTCATAACCCTCCTCCTTAGCCATCCTTATTATCTCAATTAAGTCCTCACGTAACGTTGGTTCACCACCAGTAAACTGCACAGCGTTACATGCAGGCAGAATTTCTTTAGCTTTCCTTAGCATCATTCTTATCTGCTCTAATGTAGGTTCATAAATTGGATGATTTTCCTTAGCATAAAAGAAGCAGTACCAGCAAGCCAAATCGCATCTGTTAGTCAAGACAATATTAAGCAAGCAGGTATGGGACATGTGTCTTTCACATAAACCACATTCAAATGGGCAATTTTTAGCTTCATAATCCAGGTTACTCTTTTTTAACGCCTTCTTCTTAAAAGCGAATTTTCTAAAGCGATTGTAAATCCCTACATCTTCATAATATACTTCAGTGATCACCTTACCATCCTTCTCGCATTTTTTGCTAATCCAAACCTTACCATCCTTCTCCCAAACAACCGCTGGAACTACATTTCTACATATAGGACAGAGTGATCTAGTTTTATGAGGTAGAGGATCTGCATAATTTTCGGTAGCTTTCTTCCATATCTCTTCAAACTCGTCAAAAGACAACTTCTCGTAATCTAAGGTATCTTGAATGTTCTTAGAAAGCTTCTCATGCTCTTTAATGCCACTAGGGATGCCTTCTATAACTTCACTCATCTTATTAATTTATGAGCTATGTGACAAAATTTCATATAAATGTTTTGCTCAAATTTACTGTGTTGCATTTTAACAATTTTTGCTTAAAAACACCAAAACCAAACCCGCTAAACCATTCTTCATAATATAGATTTATAAATAATGAACAAGTTATATAGCATTGCCTTTATCATAAGCTCATTATCCATGTTCTCAACTAACCTGCTCCAAAGATGCACTTAAAGGCTTAAAAACTCAGCTTTTTCCTTAAGCCTTTAGCAATCTTTGCTTTTCTAGTTTCATTTCTGGAACTATGCCAAGGCTAGCCAATAAGTTAAAAATTTTTCTAGAATCATGCTGATATGGTGGAGCTATTAATATTGCTAACAATTCGCTCCGAGCTTATTTGGGTGGGATGTGGAGTTGTCAACGCCTTAATGTAGGGATAAATGCGACGAGCCTTTTGCGAGCATCATGACTCACCTGCAAGCTACCTCTTTAGACGGTGTAGTTTGATGTTGAATAAAAGAATAAGAAATGAAATTGGAAGGTTTTAGGAAAATTTAGAGATACAATGGAAAGTTAGAGCCAAAGTTGAAGTACTCGGATGTTCTCAATAGTTATATAGTAAAGTTCGGTTTAAAAATTTAAGAAGATGAGGCTAGACCTAAAAATAAAAATATGTTTATTTCTTATAATTTTGGTTAGCATTATAGTAATTTTAACTATTACACCTAAGAAGCAAGAAAAAGTTGTTGTAGTTTATGTTTCACACGACCAGGATTACAGTGAGCCTATCTTAAAAGAATTTGAAAAGAAATACGAAGTAAGAGTTACAGCTGTTTATGATACTGAGGCAACAAAAAGTGTTGGTTTAGTTAACAGAATACTTGCAGAGAAAAGCAATCCTCAAGCAGATGTCTTCTGGAACAACGAGCCAATTGGTACTGTCTATCTAAAAAAAGCTGGTGTTTTGGAACCCTATTGCTCACCAAACGCTAAGGATATACCCGAGCAATTTAAGGACAAGGATTGTTACTGGACAGGATTTGCAGCAAGAGCGAGAGTTATTATTTATAACACTAGATTAATAAATGAAAGCGAAGCTCCTAAGTCAATTTATGACTTCTTAGACCCAAAGTGGAAAGGTAAAGCATGTATTGCAGATCCTCGCTTTGGAAGTACACGTTCGCATATAGCAAGCCTATTTGCGTTACTTGGCGTAGAGAACGCTAAAAAGTTGCTTGAAGAAATGGTAAAGAATGATGTTAAGGTTGTAGCAAGTAATTCTATGGTTAGAGATATGGTTGTTGCAGGTAAATGTTGGTTTGGTCTTACAGATACCGATGATGCGTTTGATGCTATAAGAGAGAATAAGCCCATAAAGATAATTTTCCCAGACCAAGATAGTTTTGGTACATTTGTTTTCCCAAATACCGTTATGTTGATAAAGGGAGCGAAGCATAAAGAAGAGGCGAAGCTACTCATAGACTATTTACTTTCGCCAGAGGTTGAGCGAAAACTTGCTCAAAGTGCCTTACAATTGCCTTTAAAGACATCTGTAAGAAATAATGTTACTTTGCCGATTGATTGGGGAAATGTTAAGAGTTATGAGGTTAATTTCGAAGAAGTTTGTGATTATCTAAATATCTCTCAAAAATATGCTAAAGAAATATTGCTAAAAATTAAGTAAAATGCAAAAAGCATTTGCTTCATATATGGTACTCGTAATTATCTTGTTTACACTAGGCTTCTTCATAGGGTTATACGCTATCTACCTGCAAATGTTTGGAAAGGGCTTTAAAAAAACAATTGAGAGCGAAGCTACACTTGACATAGCTTCATATGAAACTGAGCGCATAAAGGGTGTTGTAAAAACTGCTGGCAGATATGCTACTCATTATTCAGCATACAAAGCTGCTGAAACTTCTGGCATAATAACAAATAATAGTGTTCCATTTGCATGGATATACAATGGTTTACAGGAAAATAATCCTTGGGATTATATACCAACACCTCAGGAGGTATCAAACTGTTTATGTAAGCACGTACTCTACATTGTAAATTCCCACCTTCAAAATGTCACTTCTCCATTCTTTAAACTAAAAGTTACTAATTTTACTAATTGCAGTATAGCGACAGGCATTTATGAAGTGTTATCTGGAGAGTTTGATGAGTATATACCCTTCTCTATAGAGAATGCTAGTATATATGGAACTAGTTTTGATAAAAGTATCAGAATTTCGGATAAGCTTCAAATACAAGATAAAGCAACTCTGAACAGATTTTGGTATATGTATAGGGTATTTTATGAGTGGGCAAGAAATGACACATTCTTCAAATGCATAAGCACCTGTGCTTGCTCCTGTGATATAGCCTCGTGCTTGCCAAATGGTTGTGTAGAAGATTGCGCAGAGTCTGCACTACAAGATTTGCAAAATAGATTTGATGCAGATGTTAAATGTTTTAAAAGCTATGTTTGTTGCGAAGCTAGAAGGGGCAGTTCATGTGCTTGCTTTTCCAGCTGCCAGCAAAGCTCTTATCCTAGCTCTTGCATATGGCACACCAAAACCTTTATATCCTGTAGGAATAACACAATATGCTCGTCATTCTCTACATATGCTCCATCCTACGAAAAATTGCCTTCTGTTTCATTCGATCCAATAAATTGCGAATGTGAATTTTATTTGGATTTCTATCTTTCAACGGTATGGCAATATACCTGCATTGACACAAAATATTATATTCCAACTTCTCAGGGCACTAAACCTCTAAAATTCACAGTAATGGCTGTAGCTAATATACACGCTAAATATCCATGTCCAGCAGTTGGTACGTGTAGTTGTCCAGTTAATGCTACATCATGCGATGAGTGCACATGTCCATGTGCAGGCTGCTCATGCTATGAGGTCACCTAAATACTTTACATACAATTGCTTTGCATTAATTGTATCTAGAATTCTTCCATCAGTAATTAACGCTATCTTCTCGCAAAATAACTTAATCTCCAAGATATCATGGGTAGCTAGCAGGCACATTATATTATTCACTTCACAGAATCTCTTTATTTTCTCCAACAAATTTAATTTAGACTCGTAATCAATGAAAGCAAACGGTTCGTCTAATAATAAAAGCTTTGGGTCTGATATAAGGGCTCTCGCCAATTCAACTTTCTGTTTTTGACCCCCTGATAGTTCCTCAGGTTTTTTGTTTAGAATATCTCCTATCCCAAACATTTCAACTACTTCTTGTATGCGCTCTTCATCATTAGAAACATATTTCAGATGGTTCTCTACAGATACATTTGACCATAGTGCAGATCCTTGAAACGCAAATGCTACTTTCCTTTCGTGAGGAGGTACGTTAATACCCTTTTCTTTGGAAAACACTAATTTACCCATCATATTTATCTCGCCTTTTTCAGGAGTTTCCAACCCTGCAAGAATATTTAGAAGGGTTGTCTTCCCACTGCCGCAGGGCCCGAAAAATCCAAAGAACCTATCCTTAATAATTAAACTATCAATTTTCATCACAAAGCTTCCCTTCTTTATCGATAAATTCTGGATGACTATTTTATATTTTAATTTTTGAGACATGCTTTATACTAAATTATTAAAGTTTCTTAAAAGCATAAAATAAAAGCATGAGTTTGAATAAAGTTAATATAGACAAAATTGTGCAAGCTACCCTATGATTCCCATAGTGATAAAAATTTACTGCTTTTATAAATGCATGTTCAAATGTAGGTGGTGCCAGAAGTTGCGTTATGTTGAGATCCATTAATAGAAGAAATGTCAATAAAATAGTGAAAATAATGAGCTTATCTTTAGAGAAGCATAATGCTATTCTTATTTTATTCGAAAATGATGGGGTATAAAGATGAATGCTATTAAAAGAGGTTCTAAATTGCGACAACAAAGCAAGTGTAAACAAAAGTGTTAAAGGTAAATAACCTAACAAATATCCGTATAATAGAATTATGTAGTTAGTTCCTATCCCTAAATCACTAAAAAACCTTAATATCGCAAGCCCTATTACTGGTTTAGGTAATATGGCCAACGATACAAGAAATATCATAAATTTTTGCTCATAAGAGAGATATATAATGAAAGCAATGAAAGACATTAGGAACGCTGCAAAAGTTGAAACAATAACCGTCTTAAGCAAAATTAATCCATTATCCTCAATTATCTGAACAAAAGTTGGATTTAGAAAATTCGATTCATTAATCATAAGCAGATAAGGCACCACACCTAAAATTCCAAAAAATGCTAGAGGAGTAAACATATAGCTTTTTACTTTTAAAAAGGCCTGTCTTTCAAGCATACCCGGCTTTATAGTGAATTTGCTTGTCACTTTGTGGAAAATTGCTATAGGAGGTATAAAGAGAGCCAAATAATACAAAGAAAGAAGTTCTGCATATCTCCAATTATAAGAAGAAATTTGGGAAAATATTTCGCCTTGAAATGTGTTAATGGCTAGTAGATGAGGTGTTGCATAATCTGCAATGGAGAAAGAGAAAAGTATTAGAAATGTTAACAAGAGAGGAGATCTAGTAGCGTAAAGTAATATTAACAGTATTTTTTTGATGCCTAGTCTTTTCTTATAAAGCGATAGAGATTTCACAAAGTTCTCCCCAATAAATCTAAAAATTAGTAAAAGCAATAGGAATGAAAGCAAAGATAACCCCAACGCTTCCACGAAACAGTAATAATAAAAATTGCCATATAATTCGACTGGTATTCTTGCTGTTGGTAAAGTAAAGGTATTTACAAGAAGTTCAACTTCGCCAAAAAAAGCTAGAAGATACAATGCATAAAGAGGAGTACCCATAGCGAGAGGTACAGCAAGTAAGATTAAGAGGAGGTCTCTAAACTTATTTTCACATAAAATAAGGAGAATAAAATAGAAAAAACCTAAGACCGTAGCTAGCAAAGCTATTAATATGCTAGCCATTATAGATGTAAAAAGCAAATTCAGTGTAGATATGCTCAGCAAAATAGCTTGCCTAAAGTGTTCAAAATTTATTAGAGATATATAAATTAGCGAAGCTATTTCATAGAGCAGCGGTAAAAAAAGTAAAAGGATTAATAAGAAGCTTGAAAATGTTTTTAATTCAGTTTGTTTTTTCATTAAATTAATGAATACAAAATTCTACAAAAGAGTTAAATCTGCGCAGATATCCCTTTTACCTACATATATTTTAATATTTGTTGGGATAGCATTTGCTATTATATCTATGTTCTTCTTCGCATCAAAGCTTTCTCAAACTCTGGAAGCTAAGAAGGAGATTGATATGCAAGATTCCGCCTTAAACACTTTGCATAAAATTCTTAATGTTCTTGCTGTGAATATGAACAACACTCAATACAAAATCGTTATAAATGCTTCCAAACTTAATGAGTTTTCAGCGAATTACTATGATGTAGAGCCCTTATTCGCTGAAAATTACGATTTTGATTATAGAGCTTATGTTATACAAAACCCCCATAATTATACAACCGGGAATTATACTGAGATTATAGACATAAACTACACAACATATTGCTGCGATTGGAGTGCATCCCCAGGAGCGCAATGTTGCTGTGTAGGAAATGGATGGGGTGTTTATTGTGTTAATCCTTCCACTGGAACGTACAAATGTGCTAACAACTGTGGTCAATGTTCTGCAGGAGACATTTGCTTTCCTTGCTCATCCTTGTCATCTCCCCAGCTCTGCATGACCCCTAAGAAGATCTCATTCAGTGATTCTCCATCAGATGGAGGTGTTTTTTCATGCACCATTGTTAAGCAAATAGTTACTAGCCACATATCTGTCAACGCAAATAATCTCACAATATCTCTTCCGAAACTGGAATGGAGTTTTGGAGTCTCTCAATTTTCAAAATATAAAGCTAAGAAGAGCGAAATAGCAATATCCCTGCCAGTTGGTATCTACACAGATAGAGGTATTGTTGACGGTACTCTTATATTAAAAACTGTAGATGGGGAATTAGAGAAATTGTATAATAATATTCTAAAAGCGTGTAGAAATGCTGAGAAAGGTTTATTTGGCCAAATGTCTTTTAAATTAGAGGTAGATTACCCAATCTACTACCCAAAAACCATGCTATGCAGAAGAGGAGGAAGTGTGGACATCGTATTCTTGGTGGACACTTCCTCTAGCATGGATGATGAGTGGAATATACTTTGTGATGTTATTTCACAAATTGTTGATAGTTTGAGGTCTAAAGGATTAGATGTTAGATACGACATTTATGCGTTATATGATCCAAATTTTGGACTAAGATCGCTTCATAGATGCGTTACCAAAAAATTAACAGTTGAGTGGAGTGGTACCTGCGATTCGACTCATGGCGCCTATGCTCTTGGCGAAAATTGGGGACCTGGCATAGCTTGGTTAGCTGAAAATTACACTTGGCGAGCCACCGCAAAAAGAATAGTTGTACCAATTTCCGATGAGTGTCCCTGCTCAGGAGATCCATGCAACGGTAATGATACCTTGTCCATAAATACTGCAATAAACTTCTGTAGGAAGAATAATGTTGTAGTTTACGGTTTATGGGGGGATGGCGCAAATACAGAAACTATTAACTATATGGAGCAACTCTCTCAAGCAACTGGCGGCTTTGCCAGATATTTCCAGACAACGCAAGATCTTATTAACGTGATATACAGCGCAGTGTTCTACCCATGTAAAGCTCTATGCATGGTTTACTCACCTTATGATCAAAGTTGCAAAGTTCTAAATTGCTCATATCCCATAGTCTTTGAAAATAACATTACCGAAGCTGGAGAGTATCTTGTAGGAATCAAGCTTAAGAACAATAAAATTGTTGTGGAAACATGAACAAAATCAAGGCTTTAATTCTAATCGCATTTAGCATAATAGTTCTCTGGAAGATCCTATATCACAGTGAATATCCTTCTGGCAATACTATTTTAACATTCAACAACAGTTCATATGTAGAAAATAAAAAAATATATTATAGAATTACTTTATCCTCTAAATCTTCTGGAGTTGTACCTTTAATTATAAATGAAAGCATATGTAAAGCTAACATTACTAATGCAAGTTTTTGGATAGCATATTGTGGCAATAAAAAGACAAAAATCTGGATTAAACCTAAAAGTAATGTTGTGGTACTTCACTATGGGAATAGCAGCGGTAATTATAGCGCTATTTCAAGCAGGAATCTACTAATTACTCATATAAAGTTATTAAAGCATAAGGAGGACTACATTGAAGGTGCTTTATTTATAAATGATACCTTGCTTATTGCCTCACTCATTAGGAATGGGAGGGAGTATCAAATTTTATATCTTAAAGAATGGGAATTTGAGGGGGAATGTATATATGGATGGCCGAGTAGCTATGCTAAAGATATTGTAGTTATGGCATGTGGTAGCAGTTTATTTGCTATATCTGCCAGAAATGGAGAAATTGTAAGCAAAGCAGACCTGAAAGAAAAAATTTTAAGTTTTAGTGTAAATGACAAGGGCATTTACATTGCTACACCCACTAAAATATTAAAGTTCTCTGTAACCTTATCGAAGGAATGGGAAAAAACTCTAAAAGAAAAAATTTCGGCCATTTCCTCCTCAGATGAAGATATAGTTATGATAACAATGCCAAATGTTGCCTACGCTTATTATTACTTTGTTAACATTTTAGATAGCAATGGAACTCAGATTTTCAGAAAGAAGGTGTTGATAAATAGCCCAGGAGAATGCAAAGTTGTAAGAAAAGTCGGTGCTAATGTTATCTGTTATGGTGTATACGACGATTTCTCCAATTTTATTCAGAGTATAAACATCGAGGATGGTTCAGGTGCGCTTATTAAAATTGCTTATCCCAAGAAAGTTCTGCTAACCGACGAAAGTATAATTGTTATTTACCCTAACAAAACAATAAGTTACTACGATTCTCGTCTAAGATTGCTAAGAAGTGAGATATTAAATATTTCAGAGGAGATATATAGCGTTCAATCACAATCTGATGGTTGTTTTTATCTGTTTACTACAAAGCTTAGTATAAAACTACCTAAATATTTGAATGTGTATAAGGTTTGTGACAAGAAGATAAGCAAAGTAGAATATATTGTAAGCGAATACAATGGATAGAAAAGGTTTTGTTGAGCAATATATAGCTGTGGTTGTTCTTGCAATAATAGTGAGTGTAATCTTTGCATTAGCAAATTTATATTATCTTCAGAAAAAAAGTTCAGCAACCGAAATTGTTATGCAACGCTATATTAAAAATGTTGCATATTCTGGCTTAATTAAAGTTTTTTACGGCGAAATTCCGGATGTTAAAAAAAGTGTTATAGAACTTATAGCTGATGGTCTCACGCAAAAGAGTAATTGTGTTAGATATGGAGCAGGTGTTGGTGAGGTTAACATTACGCAAGTTATCCCTCAAATTCTAAACGGATATTTTGGTAAAAACAACTGGTACGTATTTGCAACAATAAATAGAAGTGGTCAAATATGTAATATTACTCTAGGCAATAAAAATTGTCTAAAAAGCAAGGAAACTGAGGTTATGACAACTCAATTCCCATATTGCTGTCAGGAAGGAGAACTTTTAATTTGCGTTATAAGAGAGGCAAGCCAAAGATGATAAAAAGATTTATTCGCTCCAGGAAAGGAGTTGATGTGTGGATATGGGTATTGTTAGGATTAATTGCTGGTAGCTTTTTGATTGCCACAGTTCTTACAATTTTTCGAGAATCTGAAAGTGGGAGAAGCAAAGAAATTGCATTAACTAATTTAGAAGACTTAGCCTATAAAATAAATACGTTATGTTGGAGTATGCAATTTACATCAACAAGTGCTAAGGTAACAATTACCGAACCTGTTGTTGCTATCTACATAGCTGATAATCCGGAAAATAAAACAATCCCTCTTACAAACAACACAGGACAGTTTTTATGTCTAAGATTCAGAGACGAAAACTTTGCAAGATGTTCTAAGCTTAGATGTTATGCTACAATGGATACCATATATTACAATGAAACAATTAAGTCAAAAGCATTGAAGATACTGGGAAGGGCTCCAAAGGTGGAGAAAATATTGGTGTTGAAAAGAAGATCCAATGATGTGCTTGTTAAAGTCGAACAAAGGTAGTTTGCTTGAATTTGTTGTAATTCTAAGCATAATAATTTGCGCAACACTTGCTGCTATTTATTTTCATAACTTCTTTGTATCGTATCAACAAAAAATTGCTGAGGTAACTATCAGAGATGCGCTAGATAACTTCAAAGATTTTCTATATAGATTTTCTGCTGAAAGTACATCACAGATTGTTAAATATGATCTTCCTCAAATAATTTCAGTTTCAGTAGAAAATAACACAATAGAATTCGGCACAGAAAAGCAACAAGCTAAGATACAAATTACATTAAATTTGAGAGATGCCAATCTTGGAAAAACAAAGCAACTATGCATAGTTAAGGGGAAAAGATCAATTCTTCTTTTAAAGAAATGTCCATATTGCGATCTTAACGGAGTTTGCTCACCAAGCGAATGCAAAAGCCCATGTCCAGATTGTTCAGTTATGCAATGCGCAGGGGATGGTTATTGTAATGATTTTATGGAATCCTGCGCTAATTCGCCTGACTGCATATGTCCTAGCACATATTCATGTTGTCCTGATGATCCTCTATCTGATTACAGAGGATGTAGCCCTAGAATAAATGTTGGAGTTGGAGGAATATGCTACTGTAATAATCAGTGCAACACTTCCCAAAATCTCTACTGCTCATTTAATCATTGCTGTCCTCAAGGAACAGTTTGGAACGGTACTGCTTGTGCTAAAAGGGTTGATGTTCTCATTGTTTCGATAAATTCAACACTGCATGGCAAATACACAAATGCAGATATACAACAACTTGAAAACAAAATTAGATATTTCATAAATGTGTTAAACACAAGCGACTCTCTGACCGCAAAATTCATTTATTTAGATAGTAGCGAAGTTAGTAAAATTACAGGAGGCTCTCCTGTTTTTAACCCAAGCGATTGGAAAAATATTGATGATGTTATTGAGCAACTCTATCAAAGGCTTGGATTCAGATATTTAATTATTATAGGAGGGCACAACATTTTGCCACAAGCAATAAATCCTATGTATTGTTTAGCAACAATAAATTACGGGACTGATGATGTCTATGCAGACATGGATCACGATTGTCTGCCAGATATAGCATTTGGTAGGGTTCCTGACCCTTTAAATGGTGATATCAGTGTTATTCTGAATGCACTCGACACCTATATTAATTTACATCAAAATGGCGGAATAAGGCTTGATACAT
>CAZWFW010000013.1:0-22352 GCA_964633445.1 Candidatus Undinarchaeota archaeon
ATCTTTTCCTAAGAAACTCGTTTGCCTCCATAAGAAATCATTCTCCTTAGAAATGCTAGTGCAACGAAAAGAGCTTGCAGCATGAAAATAATGTTTATATCGCTAGCTGTTCTCATCTTAAAAATGCCTTGAGGAGGTGTTGTAACAACAACATCAACAGTAAACTCTTTTTTTGAGCAATGCGGGTTTTCTGGAGTGACTTCAACTATTAACTCTGCATCATTATCAACCATGAAGCCATAGATTTTTATGGAATAAGCATCTCCGCTTCTGGGCGGTATAATAATTTGAGATGAAGGCGCTACCAGCTTAGCGCCTACCCTCCCAATTCTCTTTAAAGTAACGTTAACTCTCTGAGCAACGTTTGCTTTATTCTTTAAGACAAGTTTAATCTCTTTAACTTCTCCAACCTCTAAAACTACAAAGTATGTGTCAATGCTAGCTTTTGGGCATCCACTAAAAAGAGTACTTGCAGACAAGGGCAAATAATCTGTGTTTTCAGAACAGTTAACTCCTGCTATACAAAGAGCATTCTTCCTAACATCGTATGGATAGTCACAAAATCCATCTTCATTGCTATCTTCACAAACCTCACTATAACCGTTGCCATCTGGGTTTGCATAGAAATTACCACCAATATTTTCTCTACCTAAAATATTTTTGCCAGTAGAGCTGGTAGTATTCCAGTAGTTTGGTTCACTTTCCCCAAAATCGGCATTATCTGTATTATTAAAAAAGTTGTTATAGATTATGTTTGCACCATGCAGACCTGCCCAAGTATAGAGGCAAATTCCGCAATCGGAATTTCCATATATTTTAGAATTTTTTATGGTGTTAGAGCTAGCACCTCCATCAAGATAGATTCCGCGAGTATTAGAATGAAGTGTGAGGTTGGACAACCTATTGAAATGAGCCAGGTTGAGAATGATGCCTTCACCAGAATGGCTTATTGTACAGTTAGAAACAGTATTATTGTTAGCATCTGCGTAAAAGTATATTCCAGAACCGCTATGGGTTATCTCGCAATTGATTATTTTGTTGTTGGTATTATTCTGAAGGTAAATTCCCGCCCATGTTATATTAATACCAATACCAGTTATAAAGCAATCCTTCACCGTGTTGTTGTTAGCTTTAATGTGGATCCAGATACCTATGATCTTGTTGAAACTTACATTACAGCCTAGTATTAAGTTATTTAAAGAATTTTCCAGATAGATTCCCACGTTCCAATCACTTAGTCTGCAGTTCTTTATGGTTATGTTAGTTGTCTGAGTAGAGGAGCGATAGATATATATTCCATAATTCGCCGAATCATCTCCGTCTATCAAATGATCTTGACAGTCTAAGATAATGTTGTTTGCCTGAATATCTATGCAGTAAGCAGCTGAGGAATTTATTATGTCTGCTGTAAGCACATAAGTTTCCCCTTCTTTGTTAAGAACAGCACAGGAGGAAATGGTAGTTAACGCAAATGAGATTTTTAGAGAAATGCTCAACAAAACAACTATAAGAAAAAGAATGTTTCCTCTTTTCATTGACCTCATCTTTACTATAAAGATTATTAACCTTAGTTTCTTATAATGATTAACGATTTTTGAATTTTGAATTTTTCCCTATTCTCTGCCCCAAATAACTCACCTCTAAATATTCATCGCTCATGTCCCGTAACGAAGATATAAATATAAAAAGTTACGCTCTTATCCCTTAATAAAGGCTACAGAGTTTTCCCTATTAAATTTGTTTTCAAGTTAAGCAAAAATTCGAAAAAACCAACCCACAAGCTGAGATATTTCTTGCTTATCCCTCTAAAACCGATACCATGATTT
The DNA here is from genome assembly GCA_964633445.1 of Candidatus Undinarchaeota archaeon. Taxonomy (GTDB): domain Archaea; phylum Undinarchaeota; class CAZWFW01; order CAZWFW01; family CAZWFW01; genus CAZWFW01. Next base: position 1,827 of record CAZWFW010000013.1, read on the forward strand.
TAAGAAAGAAAATCTATTTTCTGCATTGTTAATATGAACGTTGCTTTCCAAAGCGACAAAGAATATTTTATATCTTCGTTATAGGATAAGAACGAATTTTTATTTCTATTGCAATCTTTTACCGCTTGAAATCCCACCTTGTTGTTGTTCTTCCCCATTTTTTCTCGCTCAACATCTTTAACCACATTTAACGTTTTTGGAACCACAATGTGTGCTTCTCCCTCCAAATAATAAGTAACCTTTGAAACAACTGTGAAATTTTTGTCAACTGGAGCTACATATGAAACTTCCTTCGTTTCTCCAGATTTAGCTTATCAATTTTTAAAATAAATGGTAAATTAGTTTTAAATGAATGACAGAATTTATCATATTCTCGTCGATAGGTTTAGTACTGGTAGCGATGAGTTGGACAGCAAGCTATCCTGGAATTATGAAATTGATTTTATGGGTGGGAAAATTAAGGGTATAACTTCAAGATTGGATTATATAAAGGATTTAGGATTTAACGCAATTTATCTCTCCCCAATCTTTAGGGGCAATGATTATCACGGATGTCATGTCATAGATTTTTATTCAATTGATGAGCATTTTGGCAACGAGTTAGATTTTAAAAAACTTATAAGCGCTGCTCATGCCAAAGGCATAAAAGTAATTCTAGATTTCGTGCCAAACCATGTTCATTACACGCATAATTTCTTTCAGAAAGCTAGGATGGATAAAGGCAGTAAATACAGAGACTGGTTTGTTTGGAAAAATAATGAATATTTATGCTTTCATACCTGTAAATGGTTGCCTAAGCTGAATACTAAGAATAGGAAGGTGCAGGAATATTTGCTAGATGTTGCGAGGTATTACCTGGAGTTGGGAGTTGATGGTTTTAGAGTAGATCATGCCTATGGATTAGCACCAGAGTTTGCAGCAAGATTGAAGGACTTAATTATTGAACTTAAGGGAAGAAATGCTCATTATTTTGGTGAATGCTGGGTGGATCCTCATGAACTTAAAAATCCCAGGATAATCCAAACTCTGTGGCTTTTAAATAAAAGCAAGCTTTGGGCTTACGTTAATAAGCTAAAATATAGCTTAGCAGGAGATAAATTTAGATTTATCCAAAATTTGAGAGAAAAAATTTATAATGAGCTTGCAGAATACTTTCTCGGTTTGTTAGATTTCTATACTTGCTTTATTTTAAGAGAAAAGATATTTAACGCTAATGAATTTGTTGAATGGGTTTTGAGAGCAAGAGAACTTTCAAGTAAGTTAAATCTCTATAAGTTTGTTGATAATCATGACATGGAGCGTTATTTTACAGTCGTTAACTATGACATGGATTTGGTAAAAATTGGGTTAGCGACAATCTACTTATGCTTTACCAATCCAGTAATCATTTATTATGGAACCGAGATTCCCTTAGGTCAGCCCAGGAGATTTCCTGACTTTGGAGATCATAAGGATGTTCTTGCAAGGATTTTTATGCCTTGGAATGCTGAAAAAAGACTTGCATCTTTTATAAAATTATTGAACAGGATCAAGGCGAGCATGATTTCGAGCAATATTAATGTTGTTAGTAAGCCAGGATTAGCTATTCTTGCAAATATTAAGACAAAGAATGGCGACTACATTGCAGTTATTAATGCATCAAGAAAACATGTCGAGCTCGATGGTAAATATCTTGATATTGAAAACGATGTTTGGTTGAGATATGTACCTCCCTTAAGAGTTAAGATTTTCGAGGTTGTGTAACTTTCTATTTTTTGCTAACTAGTCAAATTAGTTATAGTTTTACACTACTAAAGTCAAATATACGCTTACATGTTTTCCAGCTCTATCGTACTTTTTTTAAAAATAAGTCTAACTAAAAAGGTAACTACAATTTCATATCTGTAAGATATATGTTTAAAACTATATCACTGTCTATCTTCGTTAATTTCTATACTTCTAATTTTTTGAAAGTTACCTGAAAATTCGTTCTGCAAAGTTAAAGTAACCCTTCTCAAGAGAGATTTCTTTATAATTTCATCAGTAATGTCATATATCTTTGCTTTTCCTTTAAGGATATAGGTAACCTTTCTCTGCCTATCCTTAATTGCTTTTTTTACTTCCTCAACTAAAGTTTTAAGATCTTTCAGTTCTGATTTCTCCCTTATAGTTATTTTTCCAGGATATTCAACAAAATATTCTCCATTTCCTCTTTTTAGCTCAAGTTTCGTTGCATTTTCTCTATTCTTTAGAATAAGCCATGCAGTTTCATCTACTATTGGTAATCTCTGGTCTAAAATATATATTCTCCCGCTAATTTCAATTCCTGTAGCTACATGTCCTGGATATGTATAGAAGTAAATTTTATTTTTTGGATAAAGATTTAGTAGGACTGCTGCCGTAAGTTTTGCGTAATCTCTACAAACTGCTAACCTATAGCATATTATTTTCATTACTGGAAGATTCAATTTAAAAGTATCATCAAAAATCTCGAGAAATGAAGATTTATCGATCTTTCTGTATCTAAAGTATAGGTAAAAGATAACAAATAGGAATAAAACCAAAAAGCTTACATAGAGAAAGGTATATGGCAAACCAAAAGTGAAAAAATTTTATTCTAAAAATTAATAAGATTGAAAAATAAACTATTGGAAAACCGACGAAGAGATAATAAATCTTTACAGAAGTCTTAGAAGCTATAAATAATACAGCAAATATTGAAATAAGGAGTACTCCTATTTTAAACCAGGTCTTGCTAATTACGAGTAAAACTACTAATAAAGGTAAAGATAGAAGAAAAAAGAGAATAATAGTAAAAGGTACTAAAAATTTTAATGGAATGTCAAACAAGAATCTTTCCCACCAATAGGATATATTTCTTTCTTGCCATTCTAACACGTTATTAAGTGTTTCTGCGTCTGTTTTTCCTTTTAATCTTTCTGCAATGGATTTTGCATCTTGAACATCCTTTCTAGTAGGTATAAACTGCTCCCCCAGAACCTTATGGTACTAAAAATTTTTTAGCAATTTCAACAGCTGCATCTTTACTTAACGTATCCTTATTCATAAGTACATAGCCGTAAAGCTTTAATTTACTTATCTTCAATTATCTAAACAATTAAGTTAGCGAACTGAATCCAAATCAATTTAAATATGCTTTGCGCTAAATGCAAAGGCAGGGGCTGGTGTGGCAAGCCTTGCATAATTCTTTCACGTATTAAACATTGGAAAGCTACAATTGAGAACATTAAAAAAGACCTATATGTTAATACGCCGCCAGCATGCTTTGTAGGTAGGCATAGCTATCCAAACGTTTATTATGGGATTCTAGCGCCTTATGAACATAAGGATAATGCTGAACTTTACGATTATCCTGAGTTATGGTTTAATCAAAAACTTAGTATAGAGGAAATTTTAAATTACAGAGCGCAGATGGTTTATTCTAGGAGAAGAGATAATGTTAAGAGGCAGAGCAAATACCTTGAGATTACTCAAGAGATTGTTTGCTCAAAGAAATCAGTAGATTTAGAAATTTATTTAAAAAACAGGCCAAGATTGTCGTTTAGCTTTAATGCCTATACCTTGCCAATAGGAAATCCTGCAAGAGTGAAGGATCTAAGGCTTGCCTCAAATCCTAAAATTGAAAAGACTGTCGATAAGGTAGTTTCAGATTATGATTTAAAGGCAAATGATGCGATTTTTATGCTTTATGAAGATGGTCTGGAAATTAGCAAGATTCAAAGAATATTAAGTCTGGGCTTGCTTGGTGTTAAATCTCAAAGAAAGATGGTGCCCACAAGATGGGCTTGGACAGCCGTACATAGTACCATAGGCAACGAATTACTTAGAGAGGTTAAAAGTTTTGAGAAAATAAGTTCCTATTTAGTTTTCAATGCTGAGTATCTTGGCAATCATTTTGAAGTTCTATTGTTGCCAGATGTTTACCAATATGAGCTAATTGAGGTGAAATATCCTGGTTCTGTATGGAATTTGCTTGGAAGCAAGCCTTTAATTTTCAAAAATTACGAGTCTCACTTTGGCTTAAAGAAATATGCTGAGGAGACTGCAGGTGCATTTTATGCAGCTAGGTTGGCATGTTTGGAATATTTGAGGAAAATAAGAAGACAAGCAAGTGTTTTGGTTGTTAGAGAGGTTTATAGTAGCTATTATGCTCCGCTAGGCGTTTGGATAGTCGAGAATACTGTAAGAGAAGCTTTTAAAAATAAGGAAACCTTTGAAAACCTTGAGGAGGCCTTAAATGCTATGGCTTATAGATTAAAAGCTGGTGATAGATTCGTTAGGCAGAGTAAACTTCTAAAAATATTTAGAACCCAACATAAACTTGATGCTTTCTCAAATAAAATCTTAGAAAATTAAAATAAAAAGGAAAATCAAAACCTAAAAAGCTACTCAAAAGGCACTATTTCCACGTGTGTGAGCTTATCTACTGCATACTTATAGTAAACTCTTATATCAAAATCAAAGGTGTTCATTATTCCTGGATTAGTCACATTGAAAGTACATTTGTAGACCCTTCTTTTGTATCCTGCTAACCTTAACTTCTCCTTTTCCTCAGGAACATTGCTACTAAGCACGCACAAGTTTCCTCCTACACTGCAATTAAAATCACAATCTTTTGTAGCATTAACACCATCAGGATACTCCAGCTCGATTTTCTGTAAATAGCCATCTTCCCCAGCATAATTCATAACTCTCCCTGCACCAACATCCTCAACTTCAATCGTTACTGGAAATGTTCTGTTTTCGCCTGATCTAACTTTTATAAGCAGTTCTCTTGCATCTACTTTAACTGGCACATTCTGCCAGCACACGCTATAGTACTCAGGAATAGGAAGGTTTTCCATCGTCCTTCTCTTGTACTCTTCCGCGCCAATTACAAGATATCGCGCCGTTGCTTCTGTGTGGTATGTATAGGTAACTCTGACACCTACATCAACAGGAATTCTCATCCTTATATCAGAGGGTGCTTTCAATGTCCAAAAAGCATCTGCAGTGTAAGGCTTTCCTTGAGCAGGTTTAGGATCTATAGACCCTAAAGAAGGTTGTGAATTTCCCTCTACTGTGAATGGATTGTAATTATAAAGTGTTGCCGAAATATTTTCAGCTGGTGCCTCTCCAAAATTTGTTACTTCAAGTTCCAAAGTAACACTATCTTGCGCGTACACTTCTGGCATATCAGGCTGAAACTTCGTAATAACTACCCCTAAACCACCAGTAATTGGTTGCTCCTCGCCTCCCTCCTCAACACAACCACTTAAGAATACTAATGCTACTAAAATAAAAACCGATACCAGATGCTTCCCCCTCATACTACAAAAATTATTATTTTTTAGTCACTTATAAATATATATCTGAGCAGTGATCCAAATGTTTTTGTGCTGAAAAATATGCATATGGAAAAATATAAGGTTTTCATTAGGAACTTTGCTGAAACGCAAGTGTAGAAACTTAGATTATGCAAACGCAAGGATTTCTAGGTTCTTGATCTACAAGGATGGAAATTATTGACCTTTTAGATATATAAACTAATTAACTTGCTAGGATAACTTAATTTTTGAGGCATTTCACCTTAATTATTGATGTATATCATAATCGTTGGTGGCGGGCAAATAGGTGTTTCTCTGGCAAGATTGCTAATAGGAGAGGGTCATGATGTCGTTATAATTGAGAAAGATAAGAACAGAGCTGAGAGTATAGCTGCTGAATTGGACGCCTTGGTGATATATGGAGATGGTACAGATATCACGGTGTTAAAAGATGCTGGAATCAACAAAGCTGATATGATCCTGCCTCTTACAGATGATGATAAAACAAATCTTATGGTAGTGCAACTTGCTAAGAACCTTAAGGTAAAAAGGATAATTGCCAGAGTAAATCAGCCAGAAAATGAAGGAGTGTTCTTGCAAAGTGGTGTTGATACAATTGTAAGCCCAACTGCAGCTATTGTTAATTGTTTTAAAAACGCCATAGACTTGGAAGGCAAAAAAATTCTGGTATCCATAGCTGGTGGGAAAATGCTGCTGCTACAGGTTGTTGTAGACGAATCATCCGAGTTTGTAGGAAAAAAGGTTAACGAGATTAAGGTTCCCTCCTGTAAAATTGTGGCTATAGACAGAAATGGGGAAATTAACCTCGTTGACGAAAAGTCTGAGATTCGGGAGGGTGATATAGTTTTCATTCTAGCAAAATCGGAAGCTCTTAAAAGGCTTAATAAGTTAATTAGAACTCAAAAATGAGGCTGACTTATGAAAAGAATTTTCCTGGAATAATTTACTATTTAGGCGCAATTTTACAGATATTCGGTGTGGTGGTGCTGTTTCCTATTATGGCTTCATATTATTATAACGAAGGATTGGAGATAGCATTTCTAACACCATCCGTTGTTTCTCTTTCTTTAGGCGCTCTCTTGCAAAAACTTGGAAAAAATAATGAAATCGGGTATCCAGAAGCTATGGTGCTAGGTTTTCTTACATTAAGTGTAGCCTCTCTTATAGCCTCACTACCATACTTGATTTCTGGCATGTTTTCCTGCGATTTAAATGGCTTTATAAACTCCTACTTTGAGGCAGCGTCTGGTTTGACAACTACAGGACTTTCAGCAATTTCCGATGTTGATGCATTGCCAAGAAGTATTTTGCTTTGGAGAAGCTTAACCCAATGGATTGGGGGCTTGGGTATAGTAATGTTGTTCTTAGCGATTTTAGGAGTTCCTGGAATCTCTGCAAGCTATCTATATAAAGGAGAAGCAAAAAGTGAAAGATTGGAGCCGAGCATAATACATACTGCTAGGAAGCTTGCAAAAATTTATATTTTAATAACTATCCTCTGTACATGCTGCTATATAATTGCCGATGTACCGCCGTTCATAGCATTGGTCCATGCTCTTTCTACAGTATCAACGGGGGGTTTCTCAAGCGCATCTTCAAGTTTTACTAACTTTCCTTTATTTGCGAAAATATTTGCAATGTTGTTTATGATATGCGGAGCTACAAGTTTCACTATCCATCACAAGATAATTAAAGGAAATTTTAGGGGTGCAATTCAAAGTGTTGAGCTAAGAGTTATGCTTTTCATGTTACTTCTAGCAACGTTTTTGCTCTATCCCTTCACAAAATCAATAGGAGATGCTGCTTTTCAAGCAACCTCTGCGCTAACAACTACTGGGTTTTTCACTATAAATATTAAACATACTCACCCCTTACCTAAGCTTCTACTTCTTTTTTTCATGATAGTAGGCGGTTGTTCACTTTCGACAGCAGGTGGTTTAAAAATTGTGAGGTTTATATCTCTAGTTAAGGGAGGAATATGGTTTTTGAGAAAGAGCATGTTACCGAGGAGTGCGATCATTCCCATCAAGATCTCGAAAAAAGTTTTGGGAGAAAGCGAAATGATAATGATAATGTGCTACTTCTTTATTTACATTGCAATGCTAACATTAGGGGCCTTAACATTAACATTCTACGGATACGAACCATTTGAAGCCATTTTTGAGTCAGCTTCGGCTATAGGTACGGTTGGTCTGTCAATGGGGATCGCAACTCAAAGTTTGCCGATCATCCCTAAAGTCGTCCTTATTGCTGAGATGTTTGTAGGTAGGCTCGAAATTATACCGCTTTTCATTACAGTCGCATACTTCGTTAAGAAGTAGATTTCTTAAGATAAACTGTTCTTATCGGGAACGGTATTTCGATACCCTCCTTTTCAAAAACATCTTTTATCCTCATATTAATATCGTCCAGCGCTTTCTTCTTTAACCTGTATTCTTTAATCCAAACCTTAAGCTCTAAATGTAATGCAAAATCGCCAAATTGAACGAAATAGACAACGGGTTTAGAGTCTTTAACAACATAAGGACATTGCTTTGCAATATCCATTAAAAGCTTCTTAACCTTTCTAATATCCGTGCCATAAGCTACTGCTACAGGTATTGTTAGCTTTATTCTTGGATCTGGTTCAGTCAAATTAACTATTTTGCTTGTAGCAAGTTTAGAATTTGGAACGATTATGTAGTGATGGTTTAAAATATCATAAAGCTTTGTGCTCCTAACACCCACATCAACAACATCGCAAACCTCTCCACTCTCAAGCATGATTCTATCTCCAACTCTAAAAGGCATATCTGTTACGATTTGCATGCCTGCATAGAAATTGGAAAGAGTCTCTTGAGCAGCTAATGCTATCGCTATACCAGCAATACCCAAACCAGCTGCTGCACTTTTCACTTCGCCTTCAAATCCTAAGACGTGGAGCATCATTATAAAGATGCCAATCGCAATAAAAAGCTTACCAACTTTACCAAGAGTCTTTATTAATGTCTCCCCAGCTTTTGTTTTTTTTGCAACACTTCTTCCGTATTCAGCAATTGCTAAGCTAAAAACTTCGTATACTATATACCCACCAAGAACTGTCCAGCACATTTTTATTATAATTTTGATAACAGAAAGAACAGCTTCTGGTAAACTTAAAAGATGAATTGATGCATACAATGCCGCTAAAAGTAAAAATAGGTAAAGCGGGAAACCCAACACCGAAAGAATTATGTCATCTAGCTTCGTTTTTGTTTTTTTAGCAAAAGGCTCTACGTATTTCCTTACAATGTTTTTAATAACTTTGCCTAATAACAGAAAAACTGCAAAAATTGCTGCTATTTCCCCAAGTACTATAAGATCCTGCAATGTAAGCATCATTATTCTATTATTAAAATAGAAAATAATGTTTTTAAATGTGATGACTAATATTTTATAAGGGCCCGTAGCTCAGTTGGGAGAGCGCCGCCCTTGCAAGGCGGAGGCCCGGGGTTCAAATCCCCGCGGGTCCATCCCTTAATTACTACTTCTTTAGGAAATATCAAAAGCAAATAATAAAAAGTAATATTGATTCTAAAAAATTATGGAGGTTTAGAAGATGAAGGAGGAGGAACAACTGGGGATATCTCTCTTTGAAAAGATCGCTCTTGCAGTGATTGTTGCAATAGCTATTCCAATAGTGTTTATCTTCTTCGTTCAGGTAGCCATAAAGTTCCCTGCTGAGGTTAGCCAGCAAATCTTCCAAAGCATTCTTCAAGGATCCGCATTGATAGTATTTCTCATCAACACAATAATACTTTATAGGATTTACAGAGTACTACTAGTATACACATTTAAAAAGAAGTAGCAAAAGGAAATAGCTACCCAACCTTATTTTTATTTTTTGAGAAGATGCTGTCCATCGCATAATGCTGTGTTTAGGTTTAACCCTTCTCTGCAACACGCAAAAGTTAAGTTGTACTTCTTTGCTAAATTTGCTATACTCCCTAAAATCTTAATTCTGTAGGATTTGGGTAAGTAGTAGTAACCCTCCATCCTCTCTATATAAAATTTGCTCATACTTTTAGCTAATTCTGGAAAATTCTTAGAGATATTTTTTAAAATTTTTGCGTTCACTTTAAGAGTCGATGAAACTATATGCTTAGCTCCAGCATCTGCAACTGCTTTAATCAACTTTTCAATCTCACCGATGTTATCATTTAGCTTAGGAATAATGGGGTCTATCCTTACAATTACAGATATCTCATTGCTGGAAAGTGTTTCTATTGCTTCTATTCTCTTAGACGGTGCTGGGGCGCATGGTTCTATTTTTCTTGACAATTCTTCATCAAGAGTAGTTATTGTTAAACTAACTACGCAATTGGTATTTTTTAGAACATCTACATCCCTTTCTACCAAATTGGATTTTGTAGCTACCAGAACCTTTGCTTTTTCGTTATTCAAAATTTTGATGGTATGTCGAGTTAGCTTCAATCTTTTCTCTAGGGGTTGATACGGATCCGAGGAATTTGCTATAGAAATTGGTAATGATTTATCAATTTTTTTGATTTCCCTCTGCAATCTCAACAAAAAGTTTTCTTTTGGTCTGGGATTGTCAAAATTCCTTATGTAACTTCTTGCATAGCAATACACGCATGCATGCCCGCAACCAACGTAAGGGCTAAGCGAATACTTTGGTTTGCATGTACAAAGCTTACTTTTCCACGGATCAAACGGTGTTATTAACATTGGTTTTACTTTATTACATTGAAAAGCTGTATTATTGGTAGTAATTAATCTTCTGCACCTAAAAATCTCATAATGAAATCCTTACCTTTATCAGTAAGTTTATCCTTCTTAATCAAACCTGCTCTCTTAGCATCCTCGTAGTATTTCTGAATGGGCATAAACTCAAATCTGCGAGTAACTTGAAAATATCCCAATAATCTAAGTAGTTCTAAAATTTTGGTAAAAAACTTTAAAGAACTTATTTCTCTATGAAGAACCTCCTTTAAAGTTTCCCTGATTTCTTTCTGATTGTAAAGAAAAGCTATATAAGCTCCAGTATTCAATCTACTTTCTTTTTCTATTCTTTTAATGTCCTCCTCTAACGACCTTCTATATTTTTTATTTATGAATTTCGAAACGGCATCTATGTATGCTTTCTCTAGTCTCTTATAAATTTTTTTAACCCTCTCTTCAATACTCTCATAGTTATATTTGTCCTTGGCGTAACAATAAATGGAGAATTTTATAAGGAAATCCTCAGAGACGTAGACATTGGGTCTTCTTAGCTTTTCCAAAACTTCCTTAGTAATTTCTCTAATTTTCCTTTCCTCCTCCTTAGTTAAAACAAGCTTCAGCACCTCTTTCCTTTGATATTCAATATACCAATTGAATAACATCATTTCGTCTAATAGCCCTCTTAACTCACGTTTCTTGGAGTATTCACTGAAGTGCTCCAGAGCTGTTCTTAAAAAGCCATCCCCCTCTCTATTCCTGATCTTTTCCGCAATTTTCAGAAGATCGGCATATAGAGTTACTCTTACTCTCATAGATCTGTCTATTTAAAGGATAAAATACCCTACTCTTCAAAAATTTTTCCCATATATGGCCCAATTCTTCTATAGCCAAGCCTAGCATAATACTCTCTTACCCCTATACCACTTGTTATCAAAATCTTCTTTGCATCAAATTCCTCTGTAGCAATTTCTTCAGCTTTTCTAAGTAATGCCCTGCCATAACCCCTATGTTGCCATTCATGCTTCTTAGCACTTTCATGTAGAGCAACTGCTGGACCGTAGACTCTTAGCTCCCTTATAAGCATCGTTTTATCATCAACCTCTCTGCGATGCGCATAGCATGATGGTTTTCTTAGCCTTAAAAACCCTATAAGGATACTATTTTTGATGTCTTCAAAGGAGAGAAATATCTCCAATCCTTCAGATGCCTCATAATCTTCTCTAACTAACTCCACATTTTCGGGATTTGGCAATATATTTTCCCTAAGGTATCTATGCCCGACCTCTCTACATCTTATGCATTTGCATCTTATTCCAAGCTCCCTAAGCTTCATCTCAACAAGTTGGTTAAGATTGCTTTTTCTAACTCCAGCGACAATGAGATTTGCAGGTATATCTCGTTGAATCCTCTGCACTCTAACCCATTTTGGCAAAATTTTCTTTACTTCAACGATTAGCTCAACTGCTTCCTCATCACTTAAAGGCGTAAATTTACCTTCCTTCCAGAGTTCATACAAACCAGAGTGCTCCAAAACCAGCGTTGGGTAAATTTTAAGCATATCCGGCCTAAAATCTGGATTTTCAAATAATTCTTTAAACATCTCAATATCCTCGTCAAAGCTTGCAAATAATCCAGGCATCATGTGATAATTTACCTTTAATCCAGCGTCCTTTAATATTCTTGTAGCTTCAATAGTATCCTTAACGCTATGACCTCTTCTAACAAATTTGAGAATTCTATCGTTAAGTGTTTGCACACCTAGCTCAACACGTGTAGCGCCATAGCTGAGCATGCGATCTACATGACTCTCTTTGCACCAATCTGGCCTCGTTTCGAATGTTATACCAACAACTCTTATTTCGCTTTTTTCTGCATATTTTTGAGCCTCTTCAATTGTTAGGCTACTTCTGCCAGTAATAGCGTCTAAGCAACGTTTAACAAACCATTCCTGATAACAGAGGCAATTCGCAAGAAATGTACCTCCCATTATTATAAGCTCGACTTTATCAACTACATGCCCAGAATTTCTAAGTTGCTCTAGCCTATTTTTAACTTGCAAATAGGGATCATAATTCATTGCCCTGGCTCTTAAAGCCGCTGGTTCTTTGCCTGTATAACTCTTGGGGGCGTCATAATTAGGGCAATAAATACATTTACCAGGGCAGTAACCACGTGTCATAACCGCAACAACAACAATGCCAGAAATGCTTCTAACGGGCTTCTTTTTTAATATCTGGCTTATTTCTTGCCTTCTATTCTCAGGAATAGCCTTCAAAATTTCATAATCGCTTAGTATCCTTGCTAGCTTATACTTCTTTGCGATCTTTTTCTTAAATATTTGCAGCTCTTCTTTATTCCTAATCCTACCCTCAACTAGATATTTAGCTATTTCCTCAATAGCTAACTGCTCTTTTACGATGTTTGCGCTTACCATTTTACTCTTTATTTTAACCTTGCCTGAAAGGGGATGAGCCTTTGGGTGATGTGTCCCAAAGCTTACATAGGTATTGGTAAGCCCTATGTAAGCTGAACCCCTTATTGCTCACAGTTATTATTTTCAATATGGAAAAATAAATAAAATTAAATTGATAAACCAAAATACGTTAAAAATAGAACAAACAGCTCATATGAACAAAGAGGATCTCGAATTAAAAATCAGGAAAATTAAGCAGGGTACTGTCATCGATCATATTCCACCTGGGAAGTCACTAAAAGTTTTGAAAATCATCGGTATTTCCGAAAAAACACCTTACATTGTTAGTGTCGGAATGAATGTTCCTAGCAAAAAAATTGGTAAAAAGGATATCGTTAAAGTTGAGAACAAAGAGCTAAGTGAGAAGGAAACAAATAAGCTTGCATTAATAGCACCCGATGCTACAATAAATATAATTGAAAATTATAAGGTAACAAGAAAGTATAAGGTTAGCTTACCTAGCATTATTGAAGGCATTATAAAATGTCCAAATCCAAATTGCATAAGTAATCATGAAAGAATTCTTCCCAAATTTATCGTCGAAAGACGAAAACCCCTCAAACTTAGATGCTATTATTGTGAGAGGGTAGTTCCTGGGGATAGAATAGATACTTTTGCACTATAAGATATCACTAGAGCCTTAAAATCGCAGCTATGTTTGCAATAAATTAACAATTCTCCTAAGTACACGTAAAGAACATACAGCATTCCTCTTAAACGACCTAATATCCTTAAGCACATAATCGACGCCCGTTGGGATACGCTCGTAATTCATAACTTTCTTCCTAAGCTTATGCCAGTGAGCTTGCCCTTTAACTCTAAATTTAAAACCGTATTTAAGAAGAATCACAGCAGCCTCTATGCTTACAACTTCCTGAGCAATTACCTTCCTAACACCCATAGCTTTCATATGAGTCATTGCCATCTCAGCTAAAAATTTGGAAAGACCCGTTCCCTTATATTCCTCATCAACACCTATTCCCTTAAATATACCTACTTTTTCTTTTAATTTAACTTTATAAAGCACAACACCAGCACATTCTCCACCTTTCAGAACTTCTAAACTGAAGGAATCATCGAACCTCATTAATCCTACTTTAAACTTACCCTTAAAGTTACCCTCTCCCTTAGCTCTTATTTCTACGAAATTTTCCCTTTTTCCTTCAACTTAAGTACCACCATTTTGCAAGCAAAGTTATATAATCTTTTTTAAGACCTTAGAATAAAATATTGGAGGTGGTCCCTTGATAAAAGTGCTTAAAATTAATAATGTCAAGGAGATTGAAAAGATTGCGAAAGATTTTTGGGAAAAGAAGAATATTTGCGAGAAAGTAAGAAGCTGGAGAAAAGGGCACAAAAAGTTTTATTTTTGCGATGGTCCACCTTATACAAGCGGTAGCATACATCTTGGTACAGCATGGAATAAAATTCTAAAGGATTTTGTTATTCGCTATAAGAGAATGGCTGGTTTTAATGTTAGGGATGTACCTGGATGGGATATGCACGGCTTACCTATAGAAGTTAAGGTTGAGGAGGTGCTTAATGTAAAGACCAAGAAGGAAATTGAGGAGAAAATCGGCGTTAAAAGGTTTGTCGAGACGTGCAAGAATTTTGCACTAAAAAACAAAGAGAAAATGGAGGATCAATTCAAAAAGCTTTGCATATGGATGGATTGGAAAAATTGCTACATGACAATAAAAGATGAGTACATTGAATCTGCTTGGTGGACTATAAAGAAAGCTTGGGAAAAGGGATTGCTATACAGAGATAAAGCAGTGCTAAATTGGTGTCCTCGTTGTGAAACAACGCTTGCGGAATATGAGGTTGAATATAAGATTGTCAAAGATCCTTCAATTTACGTAAAGTTTCCTGTAAAGGATAAGGATTGGTATCTCGCAATTTGGACAACAACTCCTTGGACTTTGCCAGCAAACATGCTCATTGCCGTGCATCCCAATTATACTTATATTCTTGCTGAGTATAATAATGAGAAGATTATAGTTGCCGAGGCGCTCGCTGATAAAATCTTTGATGGAGATTATAAGGTTCTAAGGAGGTTTACTGGTTATGAGCTTGAAGGCTTGCGCTACGAGCATCCTTTGGTAGGCGAGGTTCCTAAGCAGAAGGAGTTTGATAATAATGCTCACTATGTTATTGCTAGCGAAATCGTTACGCTTGAGGAAGGAACAGGTTTGGTGCATATAGCTCCAGGTCACGGGCCTGAGGACTTTGAAATTGGTAAACAGTGTGGTATGGAGATATTCTGTCCTGTAGATGAGAAAGGAAGATACACGCGAGATGCTGGCAAATACGCAAATCTTTATGTTAGAGATGCTAATGATGCTATTATTGAGGATTTGAAGAGAAGAGGATTCCTGCTTAAAGCTGACGAGGTTGAGCATAGATATGGGCATTGTTGGCGTTGCAAGACTCCAGTAATATTCAGAGCTAGCGAGCAATGGTTCATAAGAATTGTAACTATGCGAAGCAAGCTTATTGAAGAAATTGAAAAAGTTAAATGGATCCCAGAATGGGCAGGATCTGCAAGATTTAGAGATTGGCTTATGAATGCAAAGGATTGGGTGTTGTCAAGGCAAAGATATTGGGGTATACCTTTACCGATATGGCAATGCAGAAAATGCAAAAAAATAATTGTCGTTGGGAGTAAGGAGGAGCTTGAGAAGTTGAGCAATAAGAGAGTTAAGGAGCTGCATAGACCTTGGGTTGATGAAATTGCAATTCCTTGCAAATGCGGGGGTGAAGCGAAGCGTGTTAAGGATGTTGTAGATGTCTGGTTTGATTCTGGTATTGCGATATATGCAAGCCTTGGTTACCCAAAGCGTAAAGACGAGTTCGAGGAATGGTATCCCTGCGATTTCATTACTGAGGGGCATGATCAAACGAGAGGATGGTTTTATTCATTACTGAGAGCAGGTATAATAACGCTTGATGAAGTACCTTATAGATGCGTTTTGATGCATGGCTTTGTTTTGGATGCCGAAGGAAGAAAGATGAGCAAAAGTCTTGGCAACATAATAGATCCCATTGATATTGCTGAGGAATACGGGGTTGATGCCCTAAGATCGTATTTGCTTAGCGTAACCAAGCCTGGAGAGGATATTAGATTCATTCCCGATGAAGCAAAAACCATGCAAAGGTTTCTAAATGTTTATATTAATGTTTGTAAATTTGCAAGCACATACATGCAACTTGATAGATTTGAGCCAAGTGGAGATCTGAAATTAAAAAGGATCGAGGATTTATGGATAGTTTCAAGAATAAACAGCCTTGTTAAAGAGCTAACAGAACTTGCTGAGAATTATGAAGTGGAGGAATATGTTAAGAGGCTCAAGGAATTCATTCTTGAAGATCTGAGCAGATGGTATGTAAGGCTGATAAGGGATAGGGTTTGGATTGAAGAGGAAAGCGAGGATAAACTATCAGCATATAATGCCTTGTTTGAGGCTATAAGCAAATCGAACTTGTTACTCGCTCCAGTTGCACCACATACTGCTGAGGTCGTCTATCAGATAATGCTTAAGCAATACTATGGCAAGGATTCCACGCATCTATGCGATTGGCCCAAGTATAGAGAGAATCTTATAAATAAGGAGCTCGAGGAAGCCATGGATAAGGCTAAGAAAATAGTTGAGGCAATAGCATCATTAAGGCAGAAGCACGGTGTAAAGCTTAGGTGGCCTTTGCAGGAGGTTATTATTGTTACAAAGGATGATTTGGAAAAATTAAGCAAGGTTATTGCTAAGGAGGGTAATGTTAAGCAAGTAACGTTTGTTAAAGAGTTTAAAGTTAAATACAAGAAGGAGTTAATGCATGGAACTATAGGAAGAGATTTTAGGAGGGATTCCAAGCTAGTTTTAGATGTTCTAAGCAAAGTTGGCGTTAGTGAGCTGAAAGAGGCTTTTGAAAAACTAGGAAAATATGTTTTTAAAGTTAACAATAAGGAATTTGAAATCAGACCAGAACATGTTAAAATAATCGAGATATTGCCAGAGGGTTATGATTCAGAGGATTTGGGATTTGCGAAGGTACTTCTTTGCTTAAAGAGAACTCAGGAGCTTGTATTTGAAGGATATGCAAGAGAAATTGTTAGAAGAATCCAGAATTTGAGGAAAAGGGCCAACCTTAATGTTGAAGACAAAATAGAGGCTTTTGTCGTCTGTGACGTTAATTTAAGAAAATTTGAATCATACATCAAAAATGAGACAAGGGCTAAGGTTCTGCATTGGGAGATGAAAAGCTATGAATATACAGATAAATTTGAGGTAGAAGGAAGGAAATTTGTGGTCGGTATGCAGAAAATAACATAGCTAATCCTTAATAAAAAGACTAACGAGCCTATTTTTGTTTATAGAGCATTTTTAAGCTATCCTTTAAACCTCCAGCTATTAATTCTAGCTCTTCCTGATTAGGTATAAACCACCGCTTTTTTAGCATGCCTATTGAGTAGTATTTCCCCTTGTATTTTCTCAAGATATAGTATTCTCTCATATCGTTAATACAGATCCACAAATAGAAAAGGTCGTCAGGTTTCACATTATATCTTTTCAGATCTCTTCTAAGTGGTTTTATAACCTTCTCCATCCACTCTTTATCAAAATTTTTCTTTTCCTTTCTTATGTCATCTCTGCGTAGATCACAAAAATCTTTTCCTTTACTCTGCAGATACGCGAAGAATTCTAGCTTATATCCCCTGCTTCCTATTTCTACATTTCTAGGATTTAACAGAAAAAATTCAGAGTGTATATCCTTAATGGGGATTCCTCTTTCATGGATAACTCCATCAATATAGCATTTCTCTGCCTTAAACTTCCTAATTAATCCCTTCAACTCAGGAGAGGTGACTATAGAGTATTTACGAGTATTCCTATGAATTTTAGGATATATTCCAGGATGTTTTTTAATTTCAATATACCTAATCCAAAACCTTACTATATCCTCCAATACAGTCTCGTGCGTCATTTAATTTTTTAAAACAAGAATATTAAAAAATATTTAGCTTTTCGTGTTGGAGCCTGTCAACCTACAATAATTTCCGAAGTCAAAAAGTTAATAAGGCAAAGAATTACGTCGATGTAAAAGTTATAGAGTTCTTAAAAGACAATAGAAAAATCTATACGGTTTTAAAACTTATGGAACAAGCTGGAACGATTGAAAGATTAGCTAAGTCAAAAAAGTCGTTTATTATAAACTTCGAGTAACCTTATTAAAATATTAGAAAAGTGGATAAAAGAATGGAGAGTAATGTATTATTAATTCGGAGCGGAAGAGTTGATAAACAGTTTGTAGATTTTAGTTATATAAAAACGGACCAAGAGGAAATTGGCATGCTTATTTGAAAGGTAACCTATTTCAAGGAATTTTTTAACATAAAATAAATTATGAGAAAATTACAGTGGCTCGAAATTCAAAATTATAGGGGAATTAAGCAGGCAAAGTTTGAGAATTTTGGTGATATAAATATGATAGTAGGTAGAAACAACACTGGTAAAAGTACTATACTTGAATCCGTTTATCTTAATATTACAGCACACGATAGGGATCTAGTTGGTAATGTGCCTATTCGTTTAATTTTTAGAAGAAGGGGAATACTTCGGTCTCGTGAAAAAAGTTTGGAAAGAGATGATATTTTTCGCTACTTAGGATACATCTTTTATCAGGGGAATGCAGAGATAGAAGCCAAATTTAACTCAAATTTAGGTGAATATAGCCTGAAAGTACTTAAGGAGAAAATCCCAGATGATACCTTAGAACTCGTGAAATCTTATCTAGAAAGAAAAAGAAGATTGCTAGAAATTGAAATTGGAGATTTACTATTTGTTGTTGTGGATAACCTTCAAAGACCAGTAATGATAGCATTTGAAGTAATTTTTGAAGGTAAAAGTGAATATATGATTCAATTTATACTACCGTATCATCCTGTTTTCAAAGAAAAATTACCTTTAAAACAAGAAAGGAGGAATGTGATCGTGGTAGATTCTCATTTACTTCTTAACTATGATGTATTCGAAGGATCTGCAATAAAAGCAGCTTTAATGCGTATTGAAAGATATGCAAGAATAAACAAAGATAAATTAATTAAATTTCTTTCTGATCAACTTGAAGAAGATATAGTGACAGTGGAGTCAAAATTGTTCGACGTATATGCTATAACAAAAGATGACAGATCAATACCATTTAGTCTTCTTGGAGATGGAACGAAAGTCTCTTTAATATATTTCTATGCACTTTCACTTAAAAATTCATATATACTTTTTGAGGAACCTGAGAATCATCTCCATCCAAAATTAATAAGCAAATGTGCTGATTTAATGGTGAAATCTTCAAAAAGAAATCAAATTTTCATAACTACTCACAATTTGGAACTTTTACAGGTTATTCTTGAAAAGGCAAAAGAATATAATGTAAATTTAAAAATTTACTCAACTACGTGCCTTAGGGATGGTATTTTGAAATGCGAATCATACGATCTCGATGAAGCTTACACAGCTGTAAATAAGATTGGAGTTGATCTAAGATGATCTTTCTAGCTTTTGAAGGATATAATGATCTTCAATTTTTCAGAAGTTTTTTTACAAAAATAATGAAGGCTAGAAACATTACACGAGAAGCCCCATATTTGGTAGAGATGTTTAAGAAGCTCATAATTGAAAATCCCGAAGTACGAGTGGAGATATTATCTTTGAATAACAAAAAATTACTACTATTAAGTGTTGGAGGACGCGAAAACTTTGAAGTGATCGCTAAAGGTTTAAGACCAATTATCAATACCATAAAAAAGGAAAATAAAGAAAACATAAGGGGGATAGCATTTATAGCAGATGAAGATGCAAAAAAACAAGTTAATGCTGCTATAGAAAAGTTAAAAAATTTAGATCTGCAGGTTAAAAAGATTTTCTATAAGACTCATCTTGAGGATGTTGTCTTGCATATAACTGCTTTTACGACACTTGAAGAGAATAGCAAAAAACTTTTAAACACTTTCTTTTCCTCTATAGAAAAAACTTTTGGAAATGATAAACACATCAAAAAACGAAAACTGTCAATGCTCCATGCTATTGTAGGACCTAGATGTTTTGGCCATCTATTTGACGAGTTATTTGAGAACACCGATTCCCAAAAAATACTTGAGAATTCAGATATTCTTAGAGGTTTAGTAGACTGGTTAGCAGAATTATAGAAACCTAAATTTACATTTCCAGCTCTGTTAACTTCCGACTGGATTTTAACGTTATTCCTTTTGTTGCAGCTAACGCTTTTATTGCCTGAGCAGTCGCACCCCAAAGAAATTCACTAGCTTTGTCATACTCTTTATTATAAATAGATTCACATGCATTATGTAGATATCTTCTACATTGCAAAAGATGTTTTTCTACAATATCTTTAACCTCTTTCTTGACTATATGGATACTTTTTTTCATGATCGCTCCACTGTACGATTATTCACGCACTGTAAATTTAGTTATTTCTCCTGAAGATGCATCAATTATTATCTCTGCAATCTTTTTTTGAAATATCCCTATATCAATTTCTACGTGCCAGTAATCACCCTCCTTCGTAGCTTTAATGGGCCAAGCATAAGCGTAGCTCTTCTTAATAAATGCCATTCCAATATCTATTGCTTCCTCTGCCGATTTTACAGGCATTTTATCACCTCAAACATTTTCTATTATTGGAATTAAGTAAGTTAAAAGTTAAAGTTAAAGTACTGTGTTGCACAATTATTTTAAAAAACCGTTGTTTTCCCTCCTTTTGCCGATCCGAGACATGTAAATTCTTCTTGATGTAAGCTCCGAAGAAGCAATTATAATGCTTATTTAGGGTTTTTAAGGGCTTGTGCTACCATTTTGATGGATTTATGCAACACAGTAAAGTTAAAGCGAAATTTTATAAAGTTAAATTTCATGTAATTTTTTATGAGCTTGTATATTAAAAGCTTACGCCATGTTTTTTCGAGCCTGTCAACCTATGCTAATTCTCAAAAGTCAAAAAGTTAATAAGGGGGCG
>CAZWFW010000014.1:0-22172 GCA_964633445.1 Candidatus Undinarchaeota archaeon
GTAAGAACCTTTAGCTTTCGTTGAGGTTACCATGCTAAAGTTTTCTTGGCAGATTTCCTGTTAATAAAAAAAGCTTGCGTATCCCAACCATATCATATGTTCCACCTAACCTCAACTTCATCAATTCTCCATCTCTGCCTTATCTTAGTTTCGCCTATTTTTTGCCTGTAACCAGCCTTGTATTGTAGATATCCTAGAACAGCAATCATTGCCCCATTATCACAGAGATATTCATCTTTTGGCACATAAAATTTTATTCCTCTATCCTCACACATTATCCTTAGTATCTCTTTTAAGCGATTGTTGACCCCGACCCCACCGCAGAGCAAAACCTCCTGCTTATTGCAGTGGGCAACAGCTCTTTCAGTAACCTCAGTAAGCATTGAAAAAGCTACTTCCTGAAAGGAAAATGCCACATCCTCGATTTTATTATTTTTGGCTAGGTTCAAGGATTTAGTGACTATACCAGAAAAAGAAACGTCCATTCCCTTAACGGTATATGGTATGTCAAGCAGTTTCCTTCCTTTCTTAGCAAGTTTCTCTATTATCGGCCCTCCAGGATATCCTAATCCAAGCTCCCTTGCAAGCTTATCCAAAGCATTACCGATACCTATATCCATGGTTTCTCCGAGAATTCTATATTTTCCTTTTTCAAGTGTGAGAATCTGAGTATTCCCGCCAGAAACGTAAAGAACTACGGGATTCTTGCAATTCTCCGTAAATCTCCCAATTTCTATGTGAGCTAAGCAATGATTAACGCCTAGAATCTCCTTATCGTAATACAAAGCTAGTGCCCTAGCAGCCGTTGCAGCAACTCTTAAGCAAGGACCTAATCCAGGCCCCTGGGAAAATACTATCAAATCAACATCCTCAATACTTACGCTTGCATTTTCAAAAGCCTCTCTTAATGCCTGCTTTATATTGTTTGCGTGATGCTGGCTCGCTTCCCTTGGATGTATACCTTCCCTTGCCTTATATACCTTTCTAACATTAGCGGCAATTTCTTTATCCTTCAAAATGCCTATACCGAGCGTGTGTGCGGTAGCTTCAATACCAAGAACAATCATTCTCTTAGCTTAATTTCAAGCATTATGTTCTCAACTTTATCAAGATTCCACCTAAACATATCAACCTTTTTCCTCAAGTATCCCTCTCTTATGTCAAGCTGAATAAGCAAGCTATAAATGTTGTTCAAAAATTCTCTTATCTCAAAAATTTCATCAATTTTATTATTTATAACAGCATTTACACTACGCCTAAGCAACTCTCCAGACAGATCGCAGATACCCGCAATGAAACTCTCCCATGGTACATCCTTAAATTCGGGAAGTTTTCTCAATTTAATAAATGTGTAGTAGGATTTGGCCTCAACATACTCCTGCAGCACATTATTACAAAAATCTGAATAAAGCAACTTAGGCTCCTTTTCAGCAACTTCCTTAAATTCACTAACCTTTTTCTCCATTTTCCCGAGCAACACCTCAGCCTCACGCAAGTTTCCTCTATGTAATGCATAGATCACCTTTTTTGAAAGAGACAAAATATCCCTGCTTATTTTAATAAGCTTATCTTTCAAAGCATAATAATTTTCAATAACCTTTCTCAGCTCCTCAAAATTCTCCATCATAATATATATTTTATAAATTGTTAATATTTGCTAATGATGAATCCAGAGGAATTTGTGAAGAAAACTATTGAAGACATTAAGAGGAATGTAAAGGGGAAGGCAATTATAGCTTGTTCTGGTGGTGTTGACTCAACAACATCCGCAGTTATTGCAAGGAAAGCTTTAGGTGACAAACTGATTTGTGTTTTCATTGATACAGGATTTCTTAGAGAAGGGGAAAGAGAAAATGTTGAAAATTTACTTAGGAATTATGGGCTTAACCCGACGGTAATTGATGCAAGTGAAAGGTTTATTAATGAGTTAAGCAAAGCTGAGGACGCTGAGGGGAAGAGAAAGATTTTTGCAAGAGTTTACTGGGAGGTGCTTGAAGAGGTTGCAAAAAAGGAGGATGTTGATTGGCTAATTTCAGGCACAATAGCACCTGATTGGATCGAGACAGAGGGGGGAATAAAGTCGCATCATAACATAACGTTGCCCAAGGGTTTAAAGCTTAAAATCTATGAACCATTGCGGGATTTGTATAAGGATGAAGTTAGGGAAATAGCGAGATATCTTAGATTAAAGGAAATTGCTGAAAAGATGCCTTTTCCCGGACCTGGCTTGGCAATAAGGATTGTTGGAAAAATCGATAAAGAAAAAATAGAAATTGTAAGAAAGGCAAACAAAATTGTTGAGGAAGAAGTTGCAAAAGCTAATTTAAAAGTTTGGCAAGCTTTTGCGGTTTTATTGCCAATAAAAACTGTAGGTGTTGTTGGAGATGAGAGAATATACGGTTATACCATAGCGGTAAGAATTGTTGAGTCAAGAGACGCTATGACTGCGAATTTTGCGAAGGTTGATTGGGAATTATTAGCAAAAATTGCGAATAGGATAACTAGTGAGATTTCGAAGGTTAACAGGGTGCTCTACGACATAACAAATAAGCCTCCTGCATGTATTGAGTATGAGTAGCTCAGAAAATGAGGATTGTTATTATTAAAAATAGAGGGCAGTACAATCACTTAATTTGGCGTTGTCTGAGGGAGCTCAATGTTAATGCCGATCTTCTAGATAATAAAGTGAATCCTGAGGATGTGGATGCTAACGGTATAATCATTTCGGGAGGTCCTTATTCTGTTTACGAAGCGATTGACGACTTCAAAAAAATGGGAAACTGCAGAAAAATAGTTGAGTGTGCATATGAAAATGAAATACCTTTGTTGGGGATTTGCTTGGGTTTGCAAACGATAGCTTATATATTTGGAGGTAGGGTGGGAAAAGGTAAAAAAGCTGAATACGGAGAAACCACGGTTTACATAGAAAATGAGGATGAAATACTAAGAGGATTTGGTAGTAAGATAATGGTCTGGGCTTCTCATAAGGATGAGGTTAAAGATATGCCCAAAGGTTTTGAAAGGCTTGCATACTCAGATATTTGCGAGGTGGAGGCTATAAAACATAAAATTAAACCAATTTATGGCGTGCAGTGGCATCCGGAAGTTTCTCACACCGAAAAAGGTAGGGAGTTGTTTATGAACTTTATCAAGGTTTGCAGAAGCTAAAGACTTATCAGGAATGTAAATACATCACCAAAAACAATTGTAAGAATTATGGCGAGTAGAAAGGAGGGGACAAAAGGCATTCCCCACTTTATTTTAATCCTGTTCTCGAGCTTTCCTTCCTTAACAAATTTTTTAAGCTTTTCGATATCCTCTTTTCTTAAGCCAAGCCTCATCTTTACGCTAGCGATGACTTTCCCGTTTTTCGGTAAAATGTGTGAGGGATACCTCCTTATTTTGCCGTCAACTTCTACAATATTCTCTGCAGGCAAGTCATACTCTTGCAAATCAGTTATTTTTATTGTTTTAACCAAATACCTCCTTTCGATTATTCTAGCAAGTTTTAGGAAAATGTAGAGCGGTGTTATTAGGCATGTGAAAATAATCGGGGTTAAGAAAAGATATATGCTTACCCGATAGTGAAGAGAAAGGAAAAAGATGAATGATAGAAGAAAAAGGGATAAGCAAATAATAAAGATGAGCTCATGCTGATTCTTATTTACTTCCTTTCCTAGATACTTTAAAACCCCTTTATGCTTAAAGCTTAGAAAAAAGACATAAAAAATTGTGTAAATTAGAGCGCCAATCATGAGGTTTGTGAATAACGTTATCCACAGAGGCCAAAATGCTTCAAAATTTTTTATTGATATCTGACTGTAAAAACTCAGTAGCAAACCATAACCCACGAGAATTTTAGCATCGGCCCCTCCCCATTGTCCTGTAAAAAATAGGATCATTCCGATTGCAAAGAATATGCCTGCTGTCAGTAACGCTTCCTTTAAAAAAATAATATCTTTAGATTGATAGTAATAAAGCAGAACTAAAAAAAGACCTAAAAATATCATGCCGACGGATATTTTATCTGGAACTTCTCTTTTCTTAAAATCACAATAGCTAGCTAGAATACATAGTAGAACTGCGAAAGTAGAACTTAATACAGGTATGCTTAGCATAATAACATTGATGTTTGTAGAACTAAAAAATATTATTTACATAATTTTTTAGTTTTCCTCAGTTATCTTGGAGTAAAAATAGAAAATATTTAAGATTTAGCAATAAGAGCTGAAATATTAGTATTTTTTCCGAAATTATCTTTTTAGCATCCTTTATAAATTAAGGAAGAAAGACATACCTTATAACAAACATAGCTTTATAATACATACCTCTGTGATGAAGTTCCATTACATGCTAGCGAAAAATTCTTATATAAGTTTACTCTTTAAGATGTTAAGTCAAATAACATATAGGTGGTTGGTATGGCTGAGTTGCCCCTTGCCCCAGTTGAGAGACTCATCAAGAAGGCTGGTGCAGAGAGAGTTTCTGAAGCGGCAAAGGAAAAGCTAAGAGAATTAATGGAGGACTATGCAAAGAAAGTTGCCAAGAAAGCAAACGAATTAGCGAAGCACGCTGGTAGAAAGACTGTTAAAGCTGAGGATATTAAGCTTGCTGCTGAAACTTTATAGCTTTCTCCTTCTCATTATTTTTTATTTTTATTTCTGAGAATCCTAGCCTTTTAGCTAATTTTAGAAAATTGTCTATTGTTTTAAGATAAAACAAGTGAGAAATACATCTGCAGTCGCTACATCCAATATTCTTTACAGGTGTTGAAATTTTTAGAAGTTCGCCTGCAACCTTACATTCTTCTTTCTCGTTCGACTTTTTTACGAAAATTGATATAATTTCGGAATACGGGAGAATGTAGTCAATATGCCAAAATTTCTTCTCCGTTTTTCCCAATGAACTGTTTATATGCCTTAATATTCTTTTTTCCAAATTTTTCATAGCTGATCCTACGTAAATATAGAGTCCCTTCCTAAACGTAACTCTACCGAGCTTACCTACGCGAATTTTAGCATCATCTTTGATTTTAAAAAGCAGAATATATGAAGTCATCTCAGAAGCGGGGTACTCATCATTACTCAGAGCTCAATACCTTCATCATTTAAATTTATTTTTCCTTTTAAGTTTATAAACGAACTGCCGTTCTGACTCTCCTTTCATAACTTTTGATGCATGTATAGCGGAGAGCCTTCCCGTCTCAGGGTTCATAGATGGGCTTTCGGGGGGAACGGAACTCCCCACATATATCTTTAAAGATTTTGAACCTCTCAACCTAATATTCCAGCTACCGACTACGTCTCTATCGCAATCAAACCGCATTCACATTTTAACAGCCTCAGCCCATTCAGGCTTAATTTTCTCCCACATATCGGGCAGAGGCTTGAGGTTTTGTGAGGATTAACGTAAATAGCTTCAATACCATTCAGCTTAGCCTTATACTCTAATATCTGCTGAAATTTTCCAAAGCTCCACCTATGCAATCTTCCGTTTAATTCTTTCGAGTAATTTATCCTCTTTCTAATTTCTTTGAGGTTTTCTAAGGCTATTGCTGAATTCGTTTTTAACGCAACTTCAACAATCTTGTTAGCAACCTTATGATAAATGTCCAGAACTCTGTTTCTTTCCCTATCACGGTATTTTGCTAAAACCTTAGCTTTAACTCTTCCGCACCTTATCTTACTCTGAATTTTTCTTCTTTTTAAGAAGTAAGCCGTTCTAATTACTCGCTCTTTTGTTTCAAACATTATAAAACCATGACTAGTTGCAGTTGTAACGTTGTTCTCGTTTACATCAACTCCTATGACTTCTCTATAATCTCTAATCTCAACACTCTTCGAGAATACCACGTTTAGGTAAATTTTGTCATCCCTCTTAACCAACCAAGCTTGTCCAATCTTCCAATCCCTAAACTTCTCATGATATTCTCCGTGCAAAACTTTAAACCCAATTCTCCCATTAGGTGTAGAGATTCTAACAACCCAATTCTCTAAATCAAGCTTAAACAAGTGATCATCGAGCATAATTACATCTTTCTTAAACATGGGTTTGTCAGATTTAGCCTTACCCTTCCTTTTAAGCTTTCCGAACGCTTTGTAGATAGAGCATGCCATTTGACATGCTGTAAATGTAATGAGATTGCAAAAGATATTTCTGCCTTAACTCGTGATATTTCTCTGCTTTTAATCTTTTGAAGGATGTGATTCCTTTAGAATGAGCATAATCAAGTAGCTCGCTAACTATTCTCTTATACATTTCAAACAAGCTTTCATCCACTTCTCCGTTAAGTTTAAACCTTGCAGTAAGTTTAACAGTCTCTAATCGCTTGCTTGACACTTTCCACCACCTTCTTCTTTTTATGTGATCGCATTCCGTACAATCTACCAACAAATGAAGTTACGATGGCAATTAAGTCTTCAATTAACTCCTGCTGTAAATCTTTAGGCTCTTCTCCAAAGACTACTTCAATCCTAACTCCATGCGAATTAAAGAACTCTTCTAAATACTTGAACCCAAATCTCGTAAGTCTATCCTTGTAGCTTATTATTACAACATCAACCTTTCCGTTTACAACATATTCAAACAGCTTTTTCAACCCTTTTCGCTTTTCATTTAATCCGGAGGCTACATCTGTTAGAATATCAACAACATTGTATCCTTTAGCTGAGCAATACTGCTTAAGATATTCAACTTGCTTCTGTAAGTCACTCTTCTGGTCTGAAGAACTTATACGAGCATAGATAACCGCTGTATTAGCGACCTTGCCTTTAAGCAATCTCTTCACTTCGTCCTCTGGAATCCTAAACTCTTTGCCAATCCTCATCGCTTTAATTTTGCCCTGCTTAATCCACCTAATTACCGTAACCCTATTTACTCCAAGAATCTCCGCAACTTTCCCAGTTCTATATAACTTCATTGTCACTTTATAAAACGCAACAAAAGTATTTAAATGTTACAATGCAGCATTATACGTTTCTGCCCCCACCTTAAAGTGTGGAGATAACCATCCATGCCTCTCCTTAAGGCTGGGTTATATTGATTGCACCACCCAAATCTCTATTGTAAACCAAACTAAACTCTCTACCCCATTAACTTGGGCAACATGGTAACATCTCTAGATTCTTACTTTCTAGGATATCTTAAAACTTAACCATCTTGTTAGGTGTATTAAAATTTGCAGGAATTTCAAAGAAAGAATTTACAGAGGCTTATAAGAAATATTAAGAGATATGCTAAAAACCAAAAATAGCTCTTAAGCCAGAACCAACTTAAGCAATAGAAGCAATATTGGTAAATTGAATCCGACAATCAATTTCTCTAGAAATCCTATCCTTCTATCAATGTAATACCTCATATCTTCAAATCTTTTGTTTACATCTTCAAACCTTCTATCAATCGCTTCAAATCTCTTGTTAATATCCTCAAACCTCTTGTTAATATCCTCAAATCTCTTATCAACTGCTTCAAATCTCTTCTCCATGTATTTCTGCATATCCTCAAATCTCTTGTTAAACATTTCAATAAGCATTTTCAAGTCTTCCTTTGTTGCAAGCTTCTCAAACATCTTTGCAAACTCGTCTTTTGTCATCAAATCCTCGGAAATAGCATCCAATATTATCCCTTTTAGAAAATAAGGATCCTCCTTAAGCAAATCCTTCATAGCAGACTTCAGTTCTGCAACATTGATAGCCATAAAGGATTTTATGAATCTGATGCTATAAAAATTTAAAAGCATTTACCATCAGTCGCTAAGAAAGCTCCGCCCGAAAGGGCGGAGATGACAGGGTTGCTATGACCCGGCCCGAAGGGAGTTTTGTGCTACACACTCCCCAACCTCCCTAGTGGCTTCTGGTGGAAGCCCCCTTGCGTAAGCGAGGGGAGGAGGTCACATTGGACCACTTAAGCAGATAGGTCTCTTACATTTTAAGCAAAAACTTAAAAATTGCTTAGAAAAGAAGAGAACTTTAATCTAGAAAATTTTAGATTCCTCTCTAATTGAATGTCTTTGAGCTAAATTTTATAACGATTTTATCTAAAGTGTAGATTTATGATTTTTTTCTATAAAAATGTCGCTAAGAGTACACACCTGATTTCAATCGGTTGGTGAATTTAGGGAGATAGTAGATTATTTAAATACTTTAATACATCTTATTTCAAGCACAGGTGTCCTCTGTGCAAGGAAAAATGTGCCACCATCAAAAGACTTCCCGCTTTGAGGAAGGTGAGATGGTGGCATTGGGGAGACCCCAGCCGTAGTGGCGTGTTTATCTGGAGGAAGCCACCGTTCTATGAACGGTGGTAGTTCACAACTTAAGAAAGATAAATTAAAATGTTATTTGGGATGAGAAGAGCATAAAGATGAAATAATTGAAAAATCTAAATTGGCCTGCCCTTACACCATTCACACCCCACACTTATTCGTGAGGCCTCGTAAGCAACAGAAGATAAATCTTCTCAAAAAAGAAATTTCTCTTTGTCAGCAATTCAGCTTTATAACCATATATCGCAGGATCTACGTTAGATAAGGAAGATAGAATAATATAGATTACTCCATCTCTATTTAAATGATTTACAGCCTCCTTAAGAAAATCCATTATAATCTTGCCATTTTCAGAAGCCCAGGACTTGTCATAAAGATCCTTAGATTTTAATGGCAGATATGGTGGGTTAAAAATTATTACGTCAAAGTTTTCACCAACATTAGTAAATAAGTTGCTAAATCTCACTTCAACATTGTCAATTTCATTTAAAATTAAGTTAATTCTTGTATTAAATAAAGCATACGGATTTATATCAACGGCAACAACCTTCCTAGCATTTTTACTTGCTAAAATTGCCAAGAATCCACATCCGGTTCCCATGTCTAAGACTTCGCTATTATTTTTTATTTTTAAATGATCTGCAAGTAGAAAGCTATCCTCTGCAGGCTTGTAAACCTTTGGATGAACAAAAAACTTGTAGTGATCATACTCAAAAAACTCCAAGTTTATCATTATCACATTTTTTGTATATTTGTTCGCATTAAGCTGAGTTATTACAGAGATTTGTATTATGGGCCCGGGGGGATTTGAACCCCCGACCTGCCGGTTTCCCCAGAAATTTTAAGAGCCGGCCGCTCTCCCAGACTAAGCTACGGGCCCAGAAATGGTTGGCGGCTTTCCCGGCTTCCCATGGCCTCTCGGACCATAGTACAACCGGGAACGTCGACGGGCTTAACTTCCGGGATCGAACGAGACCGGGTGTTTCCCCGCCACTTTGGCCGCCAACCAATATCTGCTGATAAATTGCGCTATTATTAAAAACTTTCAAAAGTTACCTATTTAACCTTTCAAAGTTAAAAAGCAATTTACTCTGACTGTTTGTCAAAGAAGAGAGTAAGCTTAGCTTGCCCTTTTCCAATTAACTCAACTTTTTGCAAGCCCAAAACTTCAAGAATTCTTTCGATGGGAGGCATCACTTGGTTTTCAATATAATATTCTGGATCATACTCCCCCTCTTTAATTTCCTCAACAAGTCTAGCCCTTTCAGATACTCTACCAGAACCCTTAACAATTAAATAACCAATTATAGCGCCTTGTTCAATTTTTCTTCCTTTTGCTATTGCACGTCTAACAGCAGCAACGTGAGGACCTTCAGATTTATACTCCCTTATATCCTTTTTCAAAGTTGTATAAATGACAAGATCATCTATAGAAACTTTTCCATTCCTTAGATTATTTATGGTATTTCTTACAATTTCTGCAACCTTATTAACATCGCCTTCCTTTAAAATTGTCTCTATAACCTTTTGCTGAGTTTTCTTGGCAATCATTGCCCAATCCCTGCGCACGAGCTCCAAACCTTTTGTTGTTATGTTGTTATTGTAATCGATCAACGCATATTTCTTCTTTGCAACAAATAAACCACGTCTGTAAATTCCCTCAAGCTCTAATTCCAGAGCGCCTGGTAATTTTTTGTTAACCTCATTAAGAAACTTTGTTGCAAGTTCCTCCAGTTTATTTAAATTCTTTTCTTCGAATTTCACAAACATGCTGTCAGTGTCTCCGTATAGGACATCAAAGCCAAATTTTTTTGCAGCCTCTATTGTTTCTTTAATATACTTTCTACCATAAGCGGTTATAGCCTCAGCGCATTCTTTAGAGTACCATCTAGATCCTGCGTAACCCATATATCCATAGAATGAATTTGCTAGTAATTTTAGGCTAAATTGCTCAATATCCTTCTTTTTATATTCCTCACTATCCTTTCTAAGCTTTTTCATTTCCTCCTTTATCTTACCCCTTTTCTCAATTAAACCCTTCAAAATAACCGGTATAAACCCTTCAATCCTTTTGCAGAAGTGATACCCTATAGGGCTTTCATGGCCATCGCAGCATTCACAATTTATCGTTGCGGGATCTATGTTAAAGGTTATTATGATGGAGGGGTAAAGGCTTCTGAAATCGTAAACTATGATATTTTCATGCAAACCTTTCTTCGGCTCAAGAACAAATGCCCCTTTATACGTTTCCTGCTCTCTCACAACCTTTTCTTCCTCCTTAGGTCTATTTGGAGCAACCTCACCAAATTCTTTGGCTCTTCTAAGCAAAAACCATTCCACCAGCTGACCAGAGGTCATTCTTGAGACATCGAATAAGCATTGATGTATTTGCCTACATAGCTCTATTTGCAATGGCAATATTTCATTTGCAATTTTTAAGGTAGTCTCGGCATCTGATTTTGCATAACTGACAAGCTTATGTAGCTTTTCTCCACCCTCCTGCCAATACTTCCAAATCTCCTCAGCCACTATATCCTCCTTCTCCTCACCTAGTATTTCCTTTGCAAGCTCCTCCAAAGTAAATCTTCCAAGCCTTAAGGTTCCTCTAACTATGTTGAAAATGAAATGATAGAGATCAACATGAACTCTACCCTTTACCCTCGCACCAGAAACTCTCCCCCTCTTAACAAATCTTAGTGAGCTTCCGTCAAGCCCCAAATCCAGTTTTATTTTATACTTTTCAGCTCTTTGCCTTATGTATGGTAAATCAAACTGATCTCCGTTATAGGTAACTATAATGTCCGCATCCACTTCTTTAACAATTTTAACAAACTTTTTGATGATGTCCTCCTCAGATCTAAGCAACTCTACACAATCAAGACTTTCTCTTATCTTAGGATTGTATGTCAAAACCTTTGAAACACCATCATTCGTAGCAAGGGAGATCATTATTATGGGATCCTTTTCAGCATTAACGTTTCCCTCTGGATTCAGAACCTCTATGTCAACCGCAAGAATCTTCCAATTTACGTCCATATCTTTATCGGTTTGTTTAAGTTCTTTGGCCTCTATAACGGTGTCAGCTAGAAATCTGCGCTTATCAACTTCTTTGCCTATAACGATTATTTTTTTAAATGGAATTATATTTTTGTCGATGATGTATCTCCTTATGTATGGTATATCATACTCATACTCGTTCTCAACATCCTCCCATTCCTTAACGGTGTCCCTAAGCTTAGGGACATCCTGAGGTATCTTCGCAACAATTCTTACAAATTTTCTTTTTTTTCTGAAATAGCACTTTTCAACAACCTCAACACGTTTTGGTGCAATTTCTCTACCCTTTCTGTCAATTAATCTTATCCTCTTTATTTTCTCTACAAGTTTCTCGATTTCTGCAGATTCCGAAGGAAGAACATAGAAATATGGTTCAAAATTGTAATCAAGAACAACTACCCTCTTACCATCAGATGTTTTACCGAATAACCTTACTATAGGTTTCTCCCCCTCAACGACATAGTCTATATCTAGCAAGCAAAACTCAACCTTTTGCATCTTTAAATACAAAGTTTGAATTTTTATTAAAAAGGTATTCATCTGAGTTTTAGCCTGAGTCTACAATTTGCATTCTTAGGAGCTTAGCGAAGTATTTAAAACTTCAATTAGAACGGTTCTGCAAGCAACGGGAAGATATATAGAGAAAAATGCTGGCCTCAGCAATAACGCTGATACCTTCCTTGCAAATGTAATAGGCATCCCCTAGATTTAGCTCATTTTTTGTGGGAAGCCCTTCAAAGAAGATGATCATAACATTTTTGTCTTTTAACTTTAGTATATCCATATCTTTGATGTCTTTCTCGGCTATTCTGCTTATGGTAATTACTCTTTCTGGTTTTAGCAAATCTATCGCATCTTGCAAATCATTTACTATTAATAGCCTTTTATTTTTCTTGTATACCTCAACATGAATATTTGCAATGCCTGGCTGTACTGCAGAACCTTCAAGTTTGCTTAAAACAATCAAGTCGACAATATCAAAAGCTGTTGCAGTTCTTACGAAATCTTCAAGCCTTCTCGAACTATGTGGGCGATGATACACTACTATCATGCCTTGCTCTCTATCTTAGCTTCTTCCCTTACAATTTTATCCAGCTCTACTTCAGCTTTTGTCAATTCTTTTATTTCTTTCCTTATAGCATTTCTAAATATTCCTCCTGCCTCATCAATTCTTTTTATAATATCCTTCACTCTTCCCTGGATATCTTTTAATATTCTTTTTCTTTTTTTACCTCCAAGACCTACTTTTTTCGCATATCTTCTTTCTATGCGCAAACATCTGAAAATTTGATTAACGTAAGCTTTTTCTCTAGTAAGCTCCTCATCGAATCTTCCAGACAATTCCTCAAGATCCTTTCTTGCTTTTTTTAGGTTGGCAGGAGGAATATCCCTCTTCATAACTCCTGATACATAGGTTCCTCTAGCTTCGATTCCAACCATCTTTGTAACTGTTTCTATGCTTTGTAATGAAGTAATCAAGTTTTCTAAGACATTCTCCACCCTTTTTATGCAAAATTTCTCTAGATCTTCAAATGTCTTTATATCTATATTTAGCTCTTCAACACCGGTTCTTCTCATTCTTTTCATTTCTCGCTTATCTAGATAGAAAACCTCTTTACTAGCTCTTCTTTCCAATTTAAGCTCCTTTTTAATATCATTAAGAATTTTTCTGAGATCTTCCAGTATTCTCTCTCTAATATCCTCTATTTTCTCTATATTCTGATAAACTTTACCCTCTATTTTTTCTTCCCCCTTAATTAACTCTTTTTCCTCTGTAATTTCGTGACCAAGCTCTCCAATAATACCTTTTTCCTGTCTATACTCTCTTCTTAATAAGGAAATTCCCGTGTATCTTCCAATACTTGCTCTGAGTGTCAGGAAACCAATCGCACCTATTACCCCCAAAAGCAGTATCCAAGATGTCCCTACACCCCACATATTAGCTATTACTACTATGATGCCAACTATTGCACAAACTGTTACTGCAAGTTCTGAGTAACCAGCGTACGTTACTAACACGTAAGTACCCAATATCAGCAATAATCCTAGAAGAGCGTTTGTTGTTGAGACCTTAACTTCATATCCTAGATATTGCGGAGCAAATGTGGCTGCGAGAAATAATGCAAAGATAATCACTAACGCTTTTGCGCTCTCCATAGGACCACTGTTGTTATTTTTGTACTGAGTGGTATAAAAAATTATCATTATAGAGGAGATATTGTCGATAACTACTCCAGATAAGCATAAGATAACTCAAAAAAATCTTAGCTTTAATTTCCAAGATAAGAACTTAATTAGCGTTAGTAAGTTAAATTCTCAGAGCTTTTAAGAAAACTTCCAAACATTAAGACTTTATCCTCTTCGAATCTATTAGCAATTATTTGCAAGCCGACTGGCAGTCCCTCAAGTATGCCTATTGGCATGGATAACGCACAGATGCCTGCTAAACTAGGAGGTGTTGTCAGAATGTCTGAGTAATACATATCTACGGGATCAACCTTTTCACCAATTTTCCATGGCAAGCAGGGCATTGTTGGTCCTAATAAAATGTCATACTTGTTAAACGCTTTGTCGAATGCTTCTTTAACCAAAGCTCTTGCCTTGAAGGCCTTAGTATACCATCTCCCTTTATATTCCTTGAGTGTTATGTAGGTCCCTAGCAATATTCTTCTTTTAACCTCTCTACCAAAGCATTTACTTCTTGTCTTACTTACCAGCTTAATCAAGTCTTTGCTTTCTATTCTCTGCCCATATTTTAACCCATCGTACTTAGCCATTGCTGAGGAGAACTCGCTAAACATAACTAAATAGTAAATTGGCACCGCATATTTGAGAATTGGCATACTTACGATTCTGTATTCAAAGTTCACGTTTTCAAGAAACTCTTTGAAAAATTGCCTTATCTCCTCATTTGAACTCTCAATAAATTCTTTTATTATACCTATCCTAAAATTTTTAGCCTTTTCCTTTTTTTCAAGAGAATCAACATATCTTTTAGTTTTACTCGAAGAGGTTACGCAATCCCTGCTATCTTTACCAGCAATTATCTCAAGCAACAAAGCTAATGCATGCAAGTCATTGGCCATTGGACCAGGACAATCTAAGCTCATGGCCATATCAATTAACCCGTACCTTGAAACTAATCCGTAAGTAGGTTTTAATCCGTAAATTCCACAGAAGCTTGAGGGACATCTAATACTACCCCCTGTATCACTTCCTATCGCTAAATCAACGAGATTTGCTGCTAAAGCGGCTGCCGATCCTGAGGAACTTCCACCAGGCACGCGGGAGGTATCATGTGGATTTTTCGTTGGGCCAAAGTAGCTTGTTGTTCCGTCACTGCCACAGGCAAATTCGTCCATGTTGGTTTTACCAACTATAATCGCATCCTCATCCAAAATTCTATCAACTACTGTAGCGTTATACGGAGGGATGTAATTTTCAAGCATTTTTGAAGCACATGTTGTTCTAAGCCCCTTTGTAGCAAAATTGTCCTTTACAGCAACAACCAATCCAGCAAGCTTTCCTGCGCAATTCTTTTTAATTTTTTCTCTGACGCTCTCAATTTGCTTTTCAAGCTCTTCTTCGTTTACCAAAGTTATAAATGCATTTATTCTTTTGTTTTCCCTTTTTATTTCTTCATACATACCTAATACTCTATCTCTAATGTCAACTTCCTTTTCCCTTAAAGCTTTTATTGTTTCTGCTTTCATTCTAACAGCTTAGGAACCTTAAAATATTTACCCTCCCTTTTTGGAGCGATCTCTAAAATTTTTTTGTAGGGGAAGCTTGATGGCAGGTTATCGTCGCGCAAAGGATTTTTGCTCTCGGTTGCGTAGAAAAGCTCTTCTTTCGATTCCTTCAAGTTTTCTATTTCTGAGAATGCTTCTAATATCTTTTTAATATCCCTAAGCAAGTATTCTTTTTCTGAGCTATCTAACAGCAATCTTGCTATCCTTGCAGTTTTATCCAGCTCTTCCGTACTTATCATTCTTGTTAAGCCCTATAATCCTCATTAAGTTAACAAGTATACAAACTTAATCGATAAGTAATATATAATTGTTTGTCCAAAGAATTTTTTGCCCCTATTTGATGATAAAAGGAGGGTAAGCAAGATGCAGTCATTTGTTGCTGAGGCTCTGGCTAAAAATGATGAATTGGTGCCAAATGCAAAAATAGTTGTTGTAGGTGTAGGAGGTGCCGGTAATAACTCAGTAACAAGGCTTATGGATCTAGGTATTGAGGGTGCAATGACAGTAGCAGTAAATACGGATGCGCAACATCTTGAAGTTTCAAGGGCCCATAAGAAGTTGCTCATAGGCTATAACCTTACAAGGGGTCTGGGTGCTGGTGGTTATCCTGAGGTAGGTAGGGAGGCTGCTGAGGAAAGTAGAAGAGAGATAAAGGAGGTTCTTGAAGATGTAAATTTAGTTTTTATAACATGTGGTCTGGGTGGTGGCACAGGTACAGGAGCGACTCCCGTGATTGCTGAAATAGCGAAAGGTCTCGAGGCAATAGTAGTGGCGGTAGTTACTTGGCCCTTTGAACTCGAGAAAGCTAGAATGGAAAAAGCTGAATGCGGATTGGTAGAGCTTAGAAAAGTTGCAGATACCGTAATTGTTATAGATAATAACAAGCTTGTCCAGTATTATCCTGACTTACCATTAAATAAGGCATTTTTAACAATAGATACGCTTATAGCTACAATGATAAAGGGTATTACGGAAACAATCACAAGGCCAAGTTTAGTTAACCTGGATTTTGCTGATGTTAAGGCAATAATGAAGGAAGGTGAGGTGGCTGTTATCTGTACTGGAGAGGCTAGCACACAAAATAGAGCTGAGGAGGCGGTATATAATGCATTATCACATCCTTTGCTTAATGTAGATTACAAGGGTGCTAAAGGTGCGCTGGTGCATGTGGTAGGTGGGCCTGACTTAACGCTTAGGGAAGTGATAACAATAGGAGAGTTGGTTTCAAGTGAATTGGATCCCAAAGCAAATGTTATCTGGGGCGCGAGGATAGATGAAAAGCTAAACAAAACAATAAGGGTTATGTTAATTTTGACTGGAGTGAAGTCCCAGCAAATTCTAGGCCCTTTACCTAGGGATAGCAAAATGAGGAAGCACAGTTATGCTTTACCAAAAAGGAAGCCAGGTATACTTAAAGATTTAGACATTGATTATGTTCTCTAACTTTCTAAGCGCCTCTTTTCCTTAAATTTTTAACTTTCATAACGCGAAGTGAAACTTCCTGCAGAAAACTCCCTTCTTCATAGCAAGTCAGATGGTAAAGTAGACTTTTAGAAGAAATAGTGCTAAATAAAATATAAAAGCTACCAGCAGACATATCTTTGAAAATAAGCTGGGAGCTACTTTCTTACTTTCGAAAATCCTCGGCAGATATATCCAAGTTATATAGGCTAAAATCGGGATGTAGATTATCATTGATAGAAAACTCATAACTCCGCAAAGAGTTATTAGGAATTCTGGTGGCTTTTTCAATGGTATAATTAGGATTGAGGCTAGCACGTAGATGTATATCCATATTCTGAATAAAGTCTCCTCATCTTTTTTAAAGAGAAGGCTAAATACTTCAGCATTTATCTTGGATAGGGAATATACAAGCACTATCCATGTATCTGCTAAAAAGAAAGTAGCTATAAGCAAAAAGACAACTCTCCCCACATCACCGTATGTGCTAGCTAAAAACTCAGATTGCACGCTTGCCAAATCCCATCCTTTTGGATACAATCCTTTATTAGCTAGAATTGCATATGCAAGTAGGGCTGTTAGGACCGTTGTTATAAAGTTGAGGTAAACACCTATACCATTATCTATCCACAATATTTTAACCCATCTTCTCAGTTTTCCTTCATTTCTCTTATTCAACCTGAAAATTCCACCACCTTTTCTTGCCATACCTATTCCCTTCTCCCTTAACCAATAGCTATAAAATAGATTTGCAGTACCGCCGAGTCCTGCAAACGCTACTGCTGTTAGAAAAATTTTGTAATCTTCCTTAGCTATGCTAGGATAATGTACGGAGAGAAATGATTTAAAGAAGCTGAATGTTACAGATCTCACATCCTCGCAGAGAACAGCTACACTTAGAAGGCTTATAAAGCAAAAAACACCTACAAATTTCTCGAGTTTTTCTATGCAATCGTAAGCCCTTCTAGAAAGCAACGCAAAATTAGAAAGCAATAGTAGCAAATATGACCAAAATATAACACTTTTGGATTTCTCCTCAAATGGTCCTAGTTCTGCAACTGCTGTTGCAGATGCTGAGAGATAACCACCGATCCAAATCCACGATATAAAATTCAAAAGAAAAATCAAGATTAGAATGTACTTGCTTACTCTGTAAAATCCCTTTATTATGCTCTCGCCTGTTAGCATGGTGTAGCGTCCAACTTCTAAATTTATCCAGAGCTGCATTGTAAACGCTATTGGCATTAACCAGAGCAAAGCATCTTTATATTTTGCTACTAAATAGGGCCACCATATTAGCTCACCAGAACCCTGGGCAAAAGCTGCAAGTATAAAACCAGGTCCGATGAATGCCAGAATTTTCGGTGGTTTTGGCAAATCCTTTACTTCAAATTTCAATTTGCTCCAACCTCCTCGCCATGTACTTTAAAACCTCTTCTAAATTCTCCTTGTTGTTAAAATTAGAAAATTTCTCTAAATCCTCTCTGGGCAAATCTTTAAACTCTTTAGCATATTTGCAAAGTAAAGGCACGCAGCGCACGATATTATCAACGATCGTTATATCGGCATCTCTTGCAGTTCTACTTAATGGATTTAGATCAATAGCGATAACGAATTTTCCAATCTTTTTCAATGCTTTTGTTCTATCGCCATCTTCTATCCCAAGCAAGACAACATCTGCTTTTGCAATACCTTCCTTGTTAACAAACATTCTGCTGCTGCAGCAAGGTATCGCTATAGAATTCTCCAAACCTTTCAAAATCCTCAATCCTTTATTTTTAAGAAAATCTGATACAATATCCTCCCTTATATTTCGATTATAAAAAAGATTTACTTCTATCTTAGCGTTTATAATATCTGCAAGTTCCTTAATCCATTTATGGGCTAATACGGCTGTATTACCGTTAACGGATATC
Source organism: Candidatus Undinarchaeota archaeon (assembly GCA_964633445.1). Lineage (GTDB taxonomy): Archaea > Undinarchaeota > CAZWFW01 > CAZWFW01 > CAZWFW01 > CAZWFW01. Next base: position 18,450 of record CAZWFW010000014.1, read on the forward strand.
ACTGGATACCTCGCAAGCAATAATTTTGCTGCAGCAGCCTTTATAGCTTTTTTAGCGTATGATATCGTTTTCTCTCCAAGTAAATAATCAAAAGCTTCTCCCCTACCGTAAGCTATCAAACCAGCTTCAGCAACAATACCCTTGTGCATGCCCTCAATAATTCTCTCTCTGAGAACTAATGAATGATACCTAGGATGATTTTTTGGGATTTGTATAGTGGTTAAGCTCCGCATATCCTAATGATTTCAAACCCAATTTTTATATATTTTTTGAGAAATCTATATAGAGAAATATAGAAGTTAATCCAATTGTTCTGTTGCTATAAGCTTTGGGAGTGCGAAGATTCTATTAAAAGAAGATCAAATTTTAAAAAAGAGAAAATGAAAATGCTACTTGTATTTTTTCTTATAGAGTATTGCTGCAGCAACTATCACCAATATTGCTATTATACAACCAATAATAATCTTCCAAGGCTTTCCTTTTGCCGGTACCTCTCCTACCGTAACATTTCTCTGAATTTCCTCAGGCGGCTTCTCTGGTAGTGTGGGTGTGACTTCCTCAGGCGGTTTAACTTCTGGAGGCTTCTCTGGCATTGGCGGTTTCTCTGGAGAAATAGGCACCTCTTCCTCAGGCGGTTTAACTTCCTCTTCTGGAGTAGGTGCTGGTGCTGATGGAGTTACTTTTTCCTTTCCAACGATTGCAAAGTAGCTGAATCCCTTAACGGTAGCTTCATAATATACGTGGTTAGTGTCTTCCCCAATCTTTGTTGTGTTTAGCTTCTCCCAAATATCTCCTTCTTTCTTGTATCTAAGCAAAGTAATAGTGTTGGCATCAATACTATTCTCCTTTAGCCATTCCTTACTAACCTTAAATCTTATTTTGATATAATCAACAAGCTCTTCACTTATATCCAGTGTTAATCTAAGATATGAGAATACTTCTCCTTCAGGCTTTTTAGCTACTGGAACAGTATCAACACGCTCTATCTCTAGTTTTACCATTCTAACGTAATCCTTAACATTAATTTCAATTTCAAACACACTAATATTTTCAATATTGCTCAAGTCAATTCTCACGGGCTTATCCTTATAAATATGCCATAGTGTAAGTTCTCCTTCTCCAGGCTCAGTATAAGTTACTATAACCTCGCTTTCGGGCTCTTCTTCACTTGGATATACCACAGTTCTTCTAACAATCTTGAACGAGTCTTCGGCGTGAGCTAAAACTTTTCCATTGTGTACTACCTCAACTCTAAGTTTATAGTTTCCTAAGTTGTAATTAGAGACATCTATCCTCACTTCGTATTTCAAAATATTCTGATAACTATACCCATATCCGTAACCATAACCGTAGCCAAGATAATAGCCATAACCATATGCATAAGCATAACCATATCCATAACCATAATTAGCGCTGATAGTTTTGGGTGTAACCTGAATGTTGCCATATTTCGCAGTTCCATTTATCCAGAATTCGTAGTTCTGTTTTTGAGGAGAATCTGATTCTTGAGGTCCCTCAATCAACACCCTAACATAGGTTGACAAGGGAAGGAATTCCCTAGTTTGCAAGTTAGCTGTTATAACAAATTTAAGGTATTTGCTCTCCTCCAAATTAACCTCGTCAGGAAGAGATATATCAACAAAAATAGCACCAACTGGGCTTGAACCTATCAATATAGCAATTAACAAAGCAGTTATTAGCAAACTTGCAACATTTTTATTTCTGCTATTCCTCATTTATCCACACCTACAATATTGCCTAAATATATTATCAAAATTTAAATATTTTACTGAAGCTGTTGAAGCTGTTCTACTAACTCATTATGATGAAGTGACCCCCTCTCCTTGCGTATCTCAGCTTACGCGTGGGTCTTGCAAGCAACATGAAGATAAAAGCTAAGAAAGCTAAAATTATTGGAACTAAGTATAAATATGGGTATTTTTTAGTTATTTCGGATGTGAAATATATAAGCAAGCTGAGTGCTAGTAAGCTTGCAAATGCGCGAGGTTTGGGATGCGGATCATAGCAATTCTCTGAACCCATCGCATACTCCGCAACAAGATTGAAAACTCCAAGAACAAGGAGGTAATATGCTAGGATAGCTGTTTTGTTTGCCTCAGCCTCATCTCCATATGCAAGAATAAACGCTGCTGCTATGAGAAATATTATTGCAGATAAGACAAATTTTTGACCCAAAGATAGTGGAAGGATTTTATTAATGACGATTTTTTCAAGTTTTACCAACTTCGATTTAAATTTACCATACGGTACGTAGAGAAGAGCTGTTGCTATGCTAAGTGCAATTATTGTATATTCCATCCTCTCCTCAAGGTATGGAAATGCGTAAGGATTACTTAGCTTGTAGATCTTAAGAAAACTGTATGCTATGAGTAGAATTAACAAAACACGTACTAAAATATCCCTATTCTCCTTTATCATAGACAACCACTTTATTTCTTGTGCATTTTAAGTTTTTTGATATTTATACATATGTTCCTCAATTGAAATCCCTTTGCACACAGTTGAAAGACACTCTTCTTACCTTCAAGAAGCATTTGCATGCTTCTTTCTGCCAGCGTTTTCTTTTTCATTAAAATCTCAGGAAAAACTGCCGAAAAAGGTTTACTCCATAGATACAGGGCTTTCCAACGTTTTAGGATTCAGATTTTCGGAAGATTTCGGAAGGTTGATGGAGAATAATGTTGTATTTCTTAAACTTAAAAAGAATGGGAAGGAGGTATTTTATTATCCTAACCCCGAGGTTGATTTTGTTGTTAAGGAAGAAAAAGAGATAAAACAACTTATTCAGGTAAGCTACGTTGCTTCAAGAGAGGAAATTAGAAAAAGGGAAATAAAAGTTTGGTAAAAGTTTCTGAGTTACTTAAATGCAAGAATTTGTTATGTATAACATGGGATTATGAGGGAGAGGAAAGGATTAAAAGAAGAAAGATAAAATTCATACCTTTGTGGAAATGGTTGCTTTTTTATTGAGCAAGTAGGTATTTATGCTTGCTAAATGTAAGATAATAGATAATTTTTCTATAAAAATATCGCTAAGAGGACCACCGATTCCAATCGGTGGGTGAATTAGGGGGATAGATTATTTAAATACTTTAATACATCTTATTTCAAGCACAGGTGTCCCCTGTGCAAAGAAAATGTGCCACCCGTCAAAAGACTTCCCGCTTTGAGGAAGGTGAGATGGATGACATCAGGCTCGTGAGCAGCCCGACCCCAGCCGTGGTGGTGTTTATCTGGGGGAAGCCACCGTTCTATGAACGGTGGTAGTTCACTGAAGCATAGAACTAAAAGATTTACCTTCAGTCACTAAGTAACAAGGAAGGTGTTCTTGTTTAATTCTTTGGTTAAAAGGTTTGAGTTTATAGCTCCCGAGTTGCTTATGAAAAAGGTTAGAAAGAGGAAGGGAGAATTTAATTAAGGAAATTGGAATATCTAAGGAGAAATTTGATAGAGTTGAAGCTTTGAGGTTTGCTGCTTCTCTTTCTAAAGGTGAGGAACTTGTCAGGATTTAGGTTGTTGGCTGAAGGATATTGAGAGAAGTTTGGTTATGGGGTTGAGATAAATAGAGAATTAGCGTAGGTTGACAGCTTCCCCCATCAAAGAAATCTTTGTTTGGCAGAACTTTCAGATTAATCTTGACCTTCAAGCTTTGATTTTTTCCAGAATTCCTTTGACATCCCATACCTCCACTTCTTCCGGTTC
>CAZWFW010000015.1:0-15459 GCA_964633445.1 Candidatus Undinarchaeota archaeon
TCAAAAAATTAAATATAAATATTTAAATAAGTTTGAAGATAAAATATACTATGCTTTATATAATAGCCTTTATTGCAGGTATCATATATGGATATGCTAGTCCCGGTAAGGAAGATAAAAAAGCCTTATTAAAGAAGGGATTCCTCATTGGATTAATAATTGGGGCGGCACTTGGATTAGTTTCCACTTTGTATGGTGTGTATAGATCTGGATTCTTAGCAGGAATTGCTGGAGGTTTTGCTGGACTTCTTTTTGGTTTAATTTTAGTAGCTATATTTACTGTAATATTCCTAATAGGCGTTATAATGGGAGATTTTCTAGAAAGCAAACTTAAAAAATAGATTTTCTGATTTTTATAATGAAGCAAAAGTGGTTAGCTATTTTACTAGAGAGGCTAAAAAATAAAGAAAATCCTGGGATAATGCTTGAGCAATATCCCTTACCTTCTGATATAGCTGCTAGTATGCTTAACTATGCTTTTTACTACAAGGATATTGAAAATAAGGTTGTTGCAGATTTTGGTTGCGGTAATGGTAAATTAGCAATTGGTGCTGCTTTGCTTAATGCTAGGAAGGTTTATGGTATAGATATCGATGAAGAGATGATTAAAATAGCTAAGGAAAACCAAAAGATTGTTGAAGAATTGATAAACAAAAAATTAAGCATAGAATGGGTTTGTTGCGAGATAAGCAAGTTTGCAATGAATGTTGATACCATCCTGCAGAATCCGCCTTATGGGACAAAGATAAGGCATAGTGACATTTATTTTTTGGAGCAAGCAAGCAAAATCTCAAAAGTTACTTATTCACTGCATAAAAGCTCAACAAGAGATTTCATTCTTAAGTTCGTTGAAAAACTTGGAGGGAGAGCAAGCCTGCTTTCTCAATATGATTTAAAATTACCGAGAATCTTTGAATTCCACAAAAAAAGATTCCATGCTGTTAAAGTAGATTTGTTTAGAATAGCTTGGATTCAGGGTTCAGCGGACATATCTTTTGAATAAATATCCTAATACAGTAACTCCTCCTGGATTCATAAGGTAAATAGGTTTTGTCCCACTTTAAGGACCTCAGAATCTACATTTGAAGGGTTTTGCTAGCAGATTAAAAGCAGCTTATGTTAAGGGGTGATAGATTGACAACCTTATCAAATTTAATCGTATACATACCTCCAGCAACAACATCTAAATGATTCGCAAGTCGGACAGACATCGTAAAGATCTTTATCACAACCCCACTCTACATAAGGCATTCCTGTGCAACCACCACCTGGATATAGTAGAACATCTGGCTCAGGTGCACAGCGATAATTTCCGTAGGAATCTCTAGGCCCGTTATCGCAACCTTCGTATCCAAGCCAATTTTTACATAACTCCTCACAGTTCATATTAAAAACTGGTGCACGTTCATCGCAGGGAGATAATTCATAAATCCAAGGAGCCCAACAACCTCCTTTACCATCGCATACATAATGTTTAGCATTACAGGGTGTGCCTGGAGAATCGCACTTTGTTCCCTCAGGTGCATAGGTGCATCCACCGTTACCATCACAATACGCACAACAGGAACCACCGCAGTCGCCTTTTGGATCCTGACCATAGGGTACAGGTTCGCATTTTAAAGTTGTCCAATTCCAAATATAGCATGGATCGCAAACTGGAACTGTAACATTCGGATCGTTATCATCAAAATCGTCGCCGCGAACTGTGCAATTAGGATCAAAACACCACCAATATGAAACATGTCCATCGCCGTCGCAATCGTTACAAACAAAACCACTTGATTTATTATCTAACATCTGCTCTAATGTTTCCAGATTGACAGCATCCTGAGGATTGGAAGGAGTAGCAAGTCCTGTTATCTTATTTCCCTGAAGATCTAGATCTTTGTTTATCTTTAACCGATCTTCTTCAAAACCCATCCATTCTGAGAGTTGGTGGTATTGATTGTTAATCAAAATGTAGATATCACTAATAAGATGAAAGGCAGGACTTTGCTGAATAACCTCATCCAAGCTTAAAGCTTTTGCAAAGAAACTTGAACCTAGACACAATATACAAAGTAGCAGGATTGCTGCAATTAAAGCATGTATTATTTTCATAATTATTTTCTATAATTAATAGTAACCTAATGTAATTAAAAAAGCTTCCAACACAAACATCTGGAGATTGTTGAGTAGAAGCTTATTTTAAAGAATTATTTTGTTTTCCTTCAAAATTACTTTACCATTACCTTTTCTAACATAACCTATCCCCGCTGCGTCAAATTTACTAATAATTTCCTCCGCATCTTCCCTTGCAACAATCAAAATCATGCCAACCCCCATATTGAAAGTTTTAAACATCTCCTCATCACTTATTTTGCCGATCTTTTGAATCTCCTTAAAAATAATTTGTGGTTCTGGCAAATTTTCGATAACATAATCAAAGCTTTTGTTTAAACGCTTTATATTTAAAAAACCACCCCCCGTTATATGAGCAACTCCTTTAACATCAAAACTTCTAATTATTTCCAGAATATCCCTAACATAAATTTTAGTTGGTTCAAGCAGATATTTCCAGAGTTCTTTACCATTCAATTCATCGTATAGATCGTACTTCGCTAGAAGGACTCTCCTTGCAAGAGTTAGCCCGTTACTATGGATTCCCGATGAAGGCAAACCAAGAATAACATCCTTCTCCTTAATTTTACTACAATCAATAATTCTATCTACAATTCCAACACAAAAACCTGCAAGATCGAAACTCGCATTGAGCATCTCAGGTATTGTTGCGGTTTCTCCTCCTATTATCTTAACTCCAGCTTGTTTAGCACCTTTTGCTAAACCTTTACCAATTTCCTCAAGCAATTTCGGCTCGGGATTTTTAACAGCAATATAATCGAGCAAATATAAGGGCTTGGCTCCAATGCAAAGCAAATCATTAACATTCATTGCCACAAGATCTATTCCAACAGTATCATATTTTCCAACGGCCTCGGCAACTAGAATCTTTGTACCCACACCATCGCAAGTGAAAGCGAGCTTAACATTATCAAAATCCACGACATTCGCAAAAAATCCTATATTGCTTTTTCCTGATTTGTCTATTACAGAAATTAAAGATTTTATGGCTTTCTCCTCCTTATCTATATCAACACCAGCCTCTGCATAAGTTTTTGGTATCCTTTCCATTTATTTTCAATATTGAAAAAATTTAAATAAAGATTTATTTACCATATTGAAAGTAAAATGAAGGGAAGACCAGCAGGGAGTTTTACAAGAGAAAATATTTTAAAAATCGTGGCTGCGTTGGGAATAAGCTATGGATACGAGATTTACAAAATTTATAGAGAGTTTTTCGGTAGAATAACATTAAGGAATGTGTATTACAATCTTAGAAAAGGAGTGGAGCTTCTTCAGCTTGCTGAAGTTGGAGCTCAGGAAATTCTCGGTAATTTCACTTGGGGAAGGGTTGTTGAGAGGAAATACTACATTCTTGGACCTTTAAGCAAAATCAACGATGCAGAGGTTGAGGAGTTGAGAATAAGAATTAAGGGGGAGAACACCGCAAATTTGAAAATTAATTGGGAATCCCTCTCGAAAAAATATTACAATTTCATTTTAGAAGAATTAAGGAAAATAGAGGGGAAGAGAAGATTGCAAAGGGGAGAGGTTAGAAATTTTGAAGAGAAGGTGAACTCCATACTCAATTGGCTAGGATATCATGATATTCGTATAGAAAACTTGATAAAACAAAATTTGGAGAACTTAAAAGGTAGGTTCAGACTTTAATTAGACCACTTTCAACATTATGTAGATTTCTGACTAGAAATGCTAATTTCGTGGAATTTGTAGCTATTCTCTCAACATTCAAATTCCTTAAGATAGGAGAAACTGCTAAGCAAGTGTCACATACAAAACACTCCTTTTTTTCGATTTTTCTAGTTTTAAGAAGATCTCTTGCTAGAAATATCCACTTCCTTCCGCAAATTCTTAAATATCTTTTCATTTCGTTTAGAGATGCATGAGGGCATCCCAAGCATATAAGTTCAGGATTGTCTACATAGAACTCCTCGTAAATCTCCTTAATTTCCCCCTCCTCAACCTCCACAACTTCAATTTTCTCCTTTGAATCCTTATTGCAGATAAACATAGCAATGTTTCCTGCTATGGCTAGTCCCGCTCCTAAAGATTTGAGATTTTCAATTGTTGGTTTATCTTTGAAGATAAAAAGAGGTATGTTTGATTCCTTCAACTCCCTTCCTACAAAAAATCCTAAAGCGCTGTAATCTGAAATACTAGTTAATTTCGTCCTAACTATAATTTTAACGTCTGGTTTCCTATTTTCATCTAGAAGAAAACCATATTTCGGTGTTTTACCGATCAATGCTGCAGCTAATGCCGTTATACCTGATTCCTTATTTGTTTTTGCTCCTAGAACAGAATTCGCAAATATAACCGCAGAAGATTCGCTCCAAGCAATAATATCGTTTTTACTGGGTTTATTACCAACTAAGTAGGGTGTGCATGTAAACGTCGTGCAAACATTCATTTTTTCGAGAATCCTCTTTATTTCAATCTGCCTGTCATAAATTTCCTTGCCAACTTTTTCCCTCCAGAATTTGCTCTCGAGATCAAGACAGGCCGGGTTGCATGTTGTTCTTACCTTAACTTTTTCCTTTGAGAAAGAGCATAACAGGTTTACACCAACATCGCCTATGTTCGTGTAGGATATTCCAGAAATATGAGCGCTTTTTATTCTAACTAAACATTCAGCATCATAGATATCCCCAATGCTGACGAGAATTTCCATAGCTTTTTGTAAAACCTCTCCTTTTTCACCATCAAGAATTTTTTCCTCTTCCTTAGTCAAATACATTTCCTGGATTATTTAAAGAAAATTATAGCTAATTTGTAAACCGTTTCCTTTTGTTTCTATATTAATCAGTGTTGCCTCGCCTTTTGGTAAATTTCCAACATTTATAATTAAAGTATCCCCTATTTTATCTGCCCCTCTTATTTCATGGATATGACCGCAAAGATTCAAAGCTGGTTGATACTTTCTTATAATTTTTCTTATAGCTAAGCTACCCACATGCAAGCCAGAGGTTACAACATCAATACTTGTATCCTTCGGAGGGCAATGTGTAACTAAGATACTTTTCCTAGTATCTCCAACTTTTGAAAAAAGGGATTCAAGCTTGCTCTCTATAAAACTTTCCTCGAACTCTATGTTTGTGTTGAAAGGTGTTATGTTTGAACCTCCAAACCCCAAGAACTCTATATTGTTATATCTCTTAATACTTTCATGTAAATTTACTTCCTTTGGAACAATCTCGGAAAAATTTTTATTATCACAGTTGCCTGGTACAACAAAGAAGGTTTCTATTATCCTTTTTATTTCATTTAAAATAGTTTCTGTTTCAGAAACTGTGCCAGAATCTGCGACATCTCCGCATATGATTAGTAAATTGGGTTTATATTTATCAACAAATTTCTCAAGAATATCGAGAGCTTGTATGTCTCCATGTATGTCTGAAATTGCTAATATTCTCATAATTTCTATAACCTTGTAGGTTAAATTTATATTTATTTTCCATATAGAAAATAAAACCACCCCTTTATTTCATGTGGAGATGGCATTTTTCTTATGGAGAAAGTCAGCTATAAATAATTTACTAATTAACTTTTCCAACATTTAACACTATTTTCCATAGGAAATTTCCATATGGAAAATAAATAATCTAAACTTAATTTTAATTAATTCTAGTTTTTCCACAAGAAATAAGGGGGTGGGTATATAAATGCAAAACCAATATATACCTCATCTACAATGGAAATGATAACCAAAGTTCCTGTGAAGGTAGAAGAACTTCCAATGGAGGTGCTAGCATGCAGCTTACGCTCTCCCAGTTGTTTGAGAGTTTTCTTGATAGGAGTAAAATATTCAGAGATAAATCTGCGCTTAGATCAAATTATATTCCAGAGGAATTACCACATAGAGATGAGCAAATCGAACAACTTGCTAGTATTCTAGCCCCTACCATCAAAAAGGAGACACCTTCTAATATCTTTATTTATGGAAAAGTTGGAACTGGAAAAACAGCTGTTACTAAGTATGTTAGCAGGGAGTTAGAAGCTAAAGCGATTGAAAAGGGAGCTCCTTTGAAGATAATATATATTAATTGCAAGATGGAAAAAATTACAACGGAATATAGACTTCTGGCAAGAATATTAAAGGAACTCAATGAGGAAATACCTTTTACTGGATTACCCACAAGCACGGTCTATAGAAAATTTTTTGAGAAGATTGATGATGAGAGTAAGGTATTTATTGTTGTTCTAGACGAAATTGATAGTATAAAACAAGCTAATGATTGTCTTTATGATCTAACTCGCATAAATTATGAGCTGAAGGAATCCTCAGTAAGTATAATAGGAATTTCCAATAACATTAACTTCATAGAGGGGTTAGACCCTAGAGTTAGGAGTAGTCTGGGTGAGGAGGAGATAATCTTCCCCCCTTATAATGCGTTGCAGTTAAGGGATATCCTAGAGCAAAGAGCAGAGATAGCTTTTTATGAAGATGCTTTGACTCCCGAGGTTATTCCCAAGTGTGCAGCTCTTGCTGCTCAAGAACATGGTGATGCAAGAAAAGCATTAGATCTGCTGAGGGTTGCTGGGGAAATTGCGGAGAGACGTGGTGATTATAGAGTTACAGAGAAGCATGTGGATATGGCTGAGGAAAAGCTTGATATGGATAGGGTTATTGAGATAGTCAAAACTCAACCAAAACAATCTAAAATTGTTTTGTATAGTATACTCTCCTTAACGATGTTGGGTAATAATGGCAAGGAAGTCTCTACTGGTGAAGTTTATAATTTGTATGAGGAAATATGTAAAAGAAATAGAGTGAAAATATTAACGCAAAGAAGAGTTAGTGAGCTTATATCCGAGCTTGATATGCTTGGCATTATAAATGCAAAGGTTATAAGTAAGGGGAGGTATGGTAGGACAAGGGAAATTTCTCTTGCAGTTTCTGAAATAACAGCTAAGAAGCTTATAAATATGCTAAGCACATTCCTACAATGAAACTTGAGAAAATAGTTGAAAAATTTCTTGAAAGAGGTGTGCAGGTAAATGAGGATATGGTGATATACCTAGCTACTCAGAGTAATACCGAGGAGCTCGTGGATAAAATATTAAGGAAGATAGATGCACTTAGCGAGAAACCTTTGCTAGTAACTGAGGAAATGATACCTTTTCTACTTAACGGGGAAGAAATAGAGATAAACTGGAACGATTTCGTAGAATGGAAGTATAAAGCTGAGGTTGGGGAGACTACTGAAACGTTTAAGAGGTTTTTGGAGAGATATAAAAAATTGAGAAGAATTGAAGTAGCTGGCAAAAGAAATACTGTGGATTTTAAAATTTTGAAAAACTATGACAAATCTAAGGGCAGAGGGAAGGTTGAGGACTTCCTTAGCTATTTTTTAGATAGATATAATAAAATTAAGAATTTGATTGGAAAAAGACTTTTTAGGGTTGTTTCAATTAACAGACTTAACAACAAGTTTGATGAGGAAATATCGGTAATAGGAATAGTTACTGAAAAAAGAGAGGGAAACCAAAGCTATATATTGGAAGTTGAGGATCCAACTGGTTTAGTTAGGGTAATTATACCTAAGGACAACCCTCAACTTTCAAGATTTTACGAAGAGATCGTTCACGATGAGATAATAGGTATAACAGGTATTGCTAAAGGGAAGATCATCTACGCGAACAACATAATATTTCCAGATGTCTCCATAACTAAAGAAAAAAGAAAACTTAATGTTAACGAGGATGTGTATGCAATATTCACATCAGACATTCATGTCGGAAGTTCGAAATTCCTAAAAAGCAAATTTGAAGCATTTATTGAGTGGCTTAACAGTGATAAGGAAATTCCATCGAAAGTTGAATATATATTCATTGCTGGGGATTTGGTGGATGGAATTGGAGTTTATCCTAATCAGGAGGAAGAACTTGAAATTACCGATATTTATGAACAATATACTGCTCTAGCCGAGTATTTGAGGAGAATACCTGAAGATATAAAAATTTTCATAATCCCTGGCAATCATGATGCAGTTAGACTCGCGCAACCCCAACCTCCTGTACCAAAAGATATCGCAGGAGCCCTATATGATCTGGATAATGTTGTTATGCTTAGCAATCCAGCCTACATAAGGCTTGAGAGTAGCAATACCTTTATAAATGTTCTCATGTATCATGGCGTAAGCTTTGATGCTATGATTGAGAAAATCAATAAGCTTAGCTATGAAAACCCTGGGGAGGTTATGGTTACATTGCTTAAAAAAAGGCACTTATCACCAATACATGGCTTAGACATCCTGCCTCAGGATTACGATTGCTTGGTTATTGATGAAGATATAGATATAATACACACAGGTCATGTGCATATCAATGGGTTGCTTGAATACAAGAACATACTTTTAATAAATTCAGGAGCATGGCAGGCCCAAACTGATTATCAGAAGCTGATAGGTCATGTTCCAACCCCTGGTCAAGTTCCAGTAGTAAATTTAAGGACAAGGGAAGCTAAAATTGTAAAGTTCTGATGAAGTGGTATCTTGATTCGCTTAAAAAAGAGGTTAATAGAGCATACGAGATTGCAAGGAAAGCAAGAGCTAGGGGAGTAGACCCCTTAAGCTTTCCTGAAATAAAGATAGCAAGTGATGTTGCATCAAGGGTAGAGGGTTTGATTGGTATAGAGGGAATTGCGGAGAGAATAAGGGAGCTACAAGATAAAGTTAGGGATGATGAGGAAGTAGCTCTGTTAATTTCTGAGGAAGTAGCGTTGGGCAAGTTCAGAGAATTTACATCGGAAAGGGAAGCGATAGAATATGCTTTGAGGGTTGGTTTAGCTTACTTAACGCAGGGTGTTGTTGCAGCCCCACTGGAGGGGTTAGCTTCCGCTGAAATAAGGGATAATTACCTAGCACTAAATTTTGCTGGTCCTATAAGGAGTGCAGGAGGGACTGCCCAAGCATTTACCGTTGTTATAGCGGATTATGTAAGAAGAAAGCTGGGGATAGGGGAATACGAACCAACAAATGAGGAGATTGGAAGGTATATCGAGGAGATAAGCTTATATGACAGATTTGTAAGGTTGCAGTATTCCCCAACACCTGAGGAAATAGGACTTATTGTTAGAAATGTTAAAGTTTGCATAGATGGGGAACCTACGGAGAATATTGAGGTTTCTAAATTCAGAAATTTGAAGAAAGTTGAAACAAACAGGCTTAGAGGAGGTGTTTGCTTAGTTATTGCCGAAGGTCTTGCATTAAAAGCCCCGAAACTGCTAAAAATTATTAGCAAGATTGGAGAGAAATATGGATTAAACGATTGGTTGTGGATCAAGGAGCTTGTCGAAATACAGCAAGGTATCGGGAGAAGGGAGGAAAACAGTAAAAATAGGTTGCCAAAGTATTTGCATGAAGTTCCAGCTGGTAGACCTGTATTCAGCTTAGCCAATAAACCTGGAGCCTTTAGACTTAGATATGGCAGAAGCAGGACTTCGGGATTTGCTGCGGTTTCCGTACATCCAGCAACAATGATATTAGTTGACGACTTCTTAGCAATTGGCACACAAATAAGGCCGAATATACCTGGTAAGGCGGCTGTTGTTACCCCCTGCAACACCATTGAGGGGCCAATAGTTAAATTAAAGAATGGAGATGTCATTCAAGTAAATACAGCTAGTGAGGCAAAAAAGATAAAGAAAGATGTTGAAAAAATTCTATTTCTTGGGGATATTTTAATTAGCTTTGGCGATTTTTATCATAATAATGTTAGATTAGCACCAGCGGCTTGGTGTGAGGAATGGTGGAAGCAGGAAGCGCTTAAGAAAATAAGGAGTAACAATCTTCAATCCCTTTCTTACCTTCAGATTATTGAGAAGGAGGATATAAGTTTTGAGGAGGCTTTTCACCTATCCAAAAAATTCGATATTCCTTTACATCCAAAATATACTTTCTTTTGGCACGACATAAGCAAGGAGGAGCTTGTAAAATTAATTAATAGCTTGAGAAATGCCAGAATTGAAAAAAATAATTTGCTTTTACCAATCGAAGCTAAGGATGTTCTTGAAAAGCTATGCGTTTTGCATAGGGTCAAAGGAAACAATGTTATTGTTGAAAACGGGTTTGCCAAATCTCTATTAATATCCTTGGGAATAGAGGAATTGGGTACAGAGGAAATTGAGAAAGCTATCAAAAGAGTTGAAGAAAGCGAGGAGGATGACGTTATAAGGATTGTTAATTCCATTTCGAAAGTGAAAATCATGCCAAAAGGTCTTACAAGAATAGGAGCAAGGATGGGAAGACCTGAGAAGGCTAAGGAGAGAAAAATGAATCCACCTCCAAACATACTTTTCCCTACGGGTGAAAAAGAAGGTAGGAGGAGGGATTTGGTTAAAATTGCAAAAGAAAAAGAGAAAATATATCCAAACGTTGCAAGATATGAATGCGTAGCATGCAAAACCACAAGTATCTACCCAGTTTGCGGGAGATGCGGGAAAAGGACAATATTGAGAAAGATATGCCCAAGTTGTGGGAGAATAATTGTTGCGAAGGAATGTAAGAGATGCAATATTAAGGCAAGGTTTTACGAGAAGAGGGAGGTTAATATAAAGGAGTTGCTTGAAAAAGCTTGCAGAAATCTCAACATAGCAATGCCAAATGCCGTAAGAGGAGTTCTTGAGATGAGTTCCGAATACAGATCTCCAGAACCGTTGGAGAAGGGAATACTTAGAGCAATCTATAACTTATATGTTTACAAGGATGGTACAATAAGATTTGATGCAACCAACGTTCCAATAACCCATTTCAAACCAAAGGAAGTAGATGTTAGTGTTAAAAAATTAAGGGAGCTGGGTTATACTAAGGATTACAAGGGAGATGAGTTGAAAGACGAAAACCAAATTGTTGAGTTGTTGCCGCAGGACATTATAATTTCTGAGGAGGCAGCAAGGCATTTAATTAAGGTTGCAAAGTTTATCGATGATCTCCTTGTTAAATATTACAAACTTGAACCCTATTACAATGTTAAAAGCAAGGAAGACTTAATTGGAAAACTTGTCATTGGATTAGCTCCTCACACATCAGCAGGTATTATTGGTAGAATAATTGGATTTACCAAAGCAAATACCTGCTTTGCTCATCCATATTGGCATGCTGCTAAAAGAAGGAACTGTTTAGTTGGAGATGAGCAAATACTTCTTTATGAAAAAGAAAATAAGAAATTTATTGTAAGGAAAATTAAGGATTTGGAAAAGGAAGATTTAAGTAAGTATCTTGCGGTTTCTTTGAACGAAAAAGGAGAAGTTGTTTTTAGAGAGATTGAAGATTTCGTGAAATTAAAGGTGCCTGAAAAAATTTATGAAATTGTGACGGAGACTGGCAGAAGGATAAAAGTAACAGCAGATCATAAAATGATTGTCTATGAAAATGGTAAAATTAAGATTAAAAAAGTTGAGGATTTGAAGAATGAGGAGTATTTGCTTGCTTTAGCAAAGTTTGATGTTAATGATGAGATTAAGGAAATTAATCTTATAGATTATTTTGCAAATTATGAAGATGCTAGTAAAATAAGAGTTAAAGGTGTTAAGGAGTTAGTGGATAAGAAAATAAAAGAAATAGGAGGTTATTCTGAATTTTGTAAAAAATTTAATACACCATTTACTTACAGACAGCTTTGGAATTATGTTAATAAAGATGCTATACCTCTTCCTGTTTTCTTGCTTATAAAAAAGAAACTTAGCTTGGAGGTTGACTATAAAAAAGTAAAGATCTCTTATAGAAAAAATAATGCTTCTTTACCTGCAATTTTACCTTTAGATAAGAAATTAGGATTCCTTGCAGGGTTGTATGTTTCAGATGGCCATTCCAGAACAACTTATAGGAAAGACAAGGAAAAATATGTTTATCAAGTAGTATGGTGCATAGGGAAGGAAGATAGGGAAATTTTAGATTTTGTAAAAGAATGTTGTAAGGAGATATTCAATAGAGAACCTTCTGTTTCTAAAAGAGAAGATGAAAATGTTTATATATTAACTCTTAGCGGGAAAATTTACTTTGAGTTGTTTAGAAATGTGCTAGGCTTGAAGACGGATGCCTATAAAAAGAGAGCAGATAATATTATCAACTTTTCTAGGGAATTTAAGGAAGGATTTATTGCTGGAGTAGTTCATGGTGACGGGTCTGTTGATAAGTCTATTATCATTACAACTGTTAATAAAGAATTGGCTAATGATATCTCTCTGATTCTTTTATCTTTAGGAGTTTATCCTCATTTAGAAAGAAATGATAGGCAAACTAACTTTTCAAAAGAAAAGATAACATTTTACAATATAAGAGTTTATTCAGAAGATTTAGAGAAACTAAAGGAAATACTTATTGGTAGGAAAGGCAGAGAATTGAAGAAATTGCCAAACTCAACTTTCATAAGAAAAAAAAGACAAAAAATCTTTGGAGATTTCAAACTCATAAAAATTAAGGAGATAAATGAGATTAAAAATCACACTGAAAAATATGTTTATGATTTGGTATTAAAGGGAGAAAAGACATTTATTGCAGGATTTGGATGGTTAGCAACATATGATTGTGATGGAGATGAAGATAGCATAATTTTGCTTATGGATGCGTTGCTAAACTTCTCTACGCGATTCTTGCCGGAGAAGCGCGGCGGTAAAATGGACACCCCCTTAGTCCTAACCGTAACGCTAAATCCTGAGGAGGTTGACGATGAGGTATTTGATATGGATATTGCTGAAAGTTATCCTCTCGCATTTTATAGAGCAACGTTTGAGGAAAAAGATCCCTCAGACGTTAAAGAAATGATAAAGACTGTTTCCGACATTTTGGATAAAGAAAAGTATTATGGCTTTAAATTTACACATGACACCTCCGATTTTAACGATGCGCCTATTGCTAATAGATATAAGGAAGGAGCTATGATCGATAAACTTAAAGCTCAGCTGAATATTGCTGAAAAAATAAGAGCTGTTGATGAGAATTTAGTTGCCGAGTTGGTTGTTACAACCCACTTATTGAGGGATATTAAGGGTAATCTGAGAACATTCGCAAATCAGAAGTTTAGATGCATAAAATGCAATGCAAAATATAGGAGAATACCTTTGCTTGGGAGATGCTTGAAATGTGGTGGAAACATTGTACTAACGGTATCTAAAGGTACTGTTGAGAAGTATCTCGAAGCTTCAAAGATGCTTGCAGCTAATTATAATATTGCGAAGCATATAAAGCAGCAAATCGAGCTGATTGAAATGAGGATATCAACAACGTTTGGGGAAAGGCAGGCAACTCTTGAAACCTTTGCAAAATAAATTTTTCTTCGGATAGAGAGAGCCACGCAAGAAATGTTAGAATCTGCTAACAGAGCTGGTTTGCTGTTAATGAGATTTATATAATTGATGAAGATGGTTTCTAGAATCGATGCATTCAGATTTGAATGATTAGAAAAGAGAGAAAAGATTGGAAAAAGAGCAAAAGCTTGAGGAAAAGATAACCTCTTTGTCTATTACCCTGTATATTTCTTCAATTAAAGTCTCGTTAAACGTATTTGGGCGAAGACTTATAAAAAAGTAGCCATCTATACTATATATCCATAACCACTCACAGTCTCTTCAAATTTTTCAAGACTCTTAAAGAATCTCCAAGCTCATCCAATTTTTTAAACCACTCTTTCTTTTCAATCTCATTTTTAAATTCAGTAATCTCACTTTTACCAGAGGTAATAAAAAAAGGTGCCAAAAATACTAAACACAATAGTAATTTTCCATATGGAAAAAAACAAATTTTACTTAAAAGTAGTCAAAGAATTTTTGTGAAGATATTAATAATTGAGGATTCGGAGTTCGAAAGGAAGTACTTAGTAGATGTTCTTAGGGAGTGGGGATATGAGAATGTTGTGGAGGCAGAGTGTGGTAGGGAAGGAATTTCTAAATTTGTTGAAGAGAAGCCGGATGTTGTCTTGCTTGATTTGAGGTTGCCAGATATGTGGGGTGTTGATGTCCTTAAGGAGATGAAGAATATCAATAAAGATGTAAATGTTATTGTTGTCAGCATTGTTAGGGATGAACAGACGATAAACGAGGTTAGAAGTCTAGGCGTCGTTGACTATATAATAAAACCAGTTATTGACGAGAATAAAACCAGATTACTTGAAGCTATAAAGAGCTGCGAATCCGAAAGATGATTAAAGTTCTTATAGTTGAGCCTAAGAGCGCTGAAAGACTAATTCTTAGTGTAATTCTAGAATCGGCTGGAATTAAAGTTGTTAAAGTTAGAGAGGAGGAAGATGTTATGAAAAAATTAATTGAGTCCAAACCAGATGTTGTTTTGCTTGATATAGAACAAAAGAAGCTCTCTGGTTTGGATATTCTTTATAACATAATGCTTCACCATCCTGTACCAGTAGTTGTCTTCGGGAGAAAAGAAGTTATGGTTGAGAAGGAGATGGTAAGAGCATTTAGCTATGGAGCAGTAGATTTCTTTGTTAAACCAGATATTCCTAAGAAGTTATTTGGGGTGAAGGATGAAATCGTAAGTAAAGTTGTAGATGCCTCAAAAGCCAGAGTTTACAGCTTGAGGAGAATACCTTTGGAGGAGATCCATATACATAAAGATAAAAGTGACAAGGTTATCGGTATAGGCGCAAGTTCTGGAGGGCCAGGAATAATAGAAAAAATTTTGATGAGCTTTCCTCACAACTTTCCAGCACCTATAATAGTAGTTCAGCATTTACCTCCATATTTTTCTGAACTCTTTGCAAAAAGGCTTGACAAACTTTGCGAAATAAAAGTCGAGGAAGCAAGAAACTTTACAAAGCTAAAACCTTCAAAAGCTTACATAGCACCAAGCGATCAAAACATTGAAGTTATAAGAAAGGAGTGTGAGAGCTATATAGTTTATAGTAACAAAGAAAGTATGTCTAAGCCAAGCATAGACATAGCATTTGAATCTCTTGGAAGGGAGTTTAGGGATAAAGCTATTGGTGTTATTCTTAGCGGTCTTGGGAATGACGGAACTAGAGGGGCTGAGGTTATAAAAATGAATGGTGGAATTGTTATTGCCCAGGACGAATCTACAAGCGTTGTTTTTGGTATGCCTAAAAGTATTATTGAAAGAGGTTTGGCAGACTACGTACTACCATTTGAAAAAATAAGTAAAAAGATTGTTGAACTTCTTTGAGGGTTATTCTCTGAGACTTGTCAGCAGTTTTTCAGCATAACTTACTATATGCTTTGCGTTACTAATAGCATCCTCTGCATCGTACTTTGAATATATTTTGAAACGCGCTTATCTTATAACGAAGATATAAAATATATTCTTTGTTGCTCTGGAAGGATTAAGCAAAGAGCTTATGTTGAGAGAGGCTCTGCGGTAAATACAGACG
>CAZWFW010000015.1:15559-20846 GCA_964633445.1 Candidatus Undinarchaeota archaeon
CAAGAATTTTTGCTTAACTTAAAAACAAATTTAATAGGGAAAACTCTGGCAGTGATAGAGAAACTATGTAGCCCTTATAAGGGATAAGAGCGTTTTGAAAAATCTTAGATAAACATAGAGGAAGAAGTAAGGCCAGTTGCTGTCAAGTTATTAAATAGTTTTTTGAAATATCAAAAATTTTTTAAATAATTGATATTCCAAATATCAATATGGAAAATCAGAACCCATGGTGGAAAGGTAAAGAACATATAAAGGAGGATGAAGATTTTAGAAAATGGTTAGATAGCAAAATAAAATGGGTGCCTGCTCTAAAAAACAAAATAAAAATAAACTTAAAGCCTTTTTCTCTTCATATGCTTTTTGGACCAAGACAAGTAGGAAAAACAACATTACTCAAGCTAATAATAAATGACTTGCTAAATAAAGTTAAAAATCCCAAGGCAATTTTTTACTTCAGATGTGATAAATTGGCAGATTTCAGAGAATTAGATGAAGTAATTAAGGAATACTTGAATTTGAAAAGGATAGAGGGTATAAAAACAAGCTACATATTTTTAGACGAAATTACCTATGTTGATGGATGGTATAGAACAATAAAATGGCATATTGATATGGGAAACTTGAAAAACGATGTTCTTTTACTCACAGGTTCATTAAGTATGATTGTAAGAGGCGAGGTTGAAACATTCCCAGGAAGGCGAGGTTTTGGTAAGGATTGGATTATGTGGCCCTTGAGTTTTAGAGAGTTTGTCAAAATTACTAAGCCTGAAATTGTAAATGAGTTACCTATTCTAAAAAATTTTTCAGAGGAAGAATTTAGGATGCTTTATAGCAAAGCAAAACCTTGGTTAGAAGATCTAAACCTCCTTTTTTCTATTTATCTTAAATGTGGCGGTTTTCCTTTGAGTTTAAGGGATTTTCTACAATTTAGAAAAATAAAGCAGGAAACTCTAGATACTTATTTAAGTTGGATAAAAGGTGATTTGGCAAAGCTTAAAAGAAGTGAAGCTATTGCAAAAAGAATTTTGAAAGCAATAATACAAAAACTACCTTCCGCTTACAGTTTTCATAGTCTTGCCAAAGAATTCGAGATAAAATCGCATAGAACAGTATTTGAATATGTAGAACTTTTCGAAAAGCTATACTTATGCAAAGTTCTTTATTACATTGATTTAAATAAAATGGAGGAGATTTTTTACAAAGAAAGGAAGATTCATTTAATGGATCCTTTTCTTTATAAACTTTTTTCTGACTGGTGTATGATTGAAGAACCAAAAGAAGCTTATATGGTTGAAAGCATAGTTGCTAGTCATTTAGCTAGGAAATATAGAATAGGTTACTGGAAGAATAGAAAAGAAATAGACATAATTATTCCTGAGAAAAACTTAGGAATTGAGATAAAATGGCAAGAAAGACCAAAGCTTGAAAGCCCAAAAATAGGGAAAATGAAAAAGTTCATAAATTTGACTAAAAATGAATTTAGCAAAGATAAATTTGCCATTCCTGTAAGCATATTTTTAGCTGGTTTGGAAATTTTTTAGATTCTAGATAAGAATTTTTTCTTTTTCACCTATAAATCTCAAATACCATCCTTTCCAAACCTTTTCGTCAACAACATGAAACTCAAAAGGACTATCAGGAAATTTTCTGAAAATTAGCTCGATAAATTCAATTCTTTTCTCGTTCGAAACTTTTTCCTTCAATACTATTGCAACATCAATATCTGAAAGTCCAACAGAGAAATTTCCTTTAGCAACACTTCCAAAAACAACCATTTCTTTAAAATTCTCCCCAAAATATTCTCTTGCAATTTTCTTAACTTCGCTTAAATATTTTCTCCAATTCTTAAAATAATTTTTCCTTGCTATTACCCATTTCCTAATTATTTTTTCTTCCATAGAATCCCCCTTATTCTAAAATACAAATTTATGCTTTCCTTTACCTCTTTTTCATCAAACTCCACAAGATAATATCTACCTAAAAAATAAGCATCTTCAATTCTTCTAAGCAAATAGTAATTATCCTCTTTTATTTTCTTTAGCTCTTCCACTTTTTCAATTTCCAAAATTCTATCAATGAGAGTAACTAGGGAATGGGTTTTAGGAAAGAAGCCTATCAAATCCAAAAGTTTTGCTTTTAAGATCAGCTGGATTGCCTGTTCAACATGAACCATAGCTAAATCAAATCTTTTATTTTCTAGATCGTAAGTTGCGTCTCTAATAAAACCTTCAGCTCTTTCTAAAAACTTTTCTATTATTTCTTTAGTCATATTAATTTTACAAAACGCAAAAAATTAAAAAGAATATTAATCTTGCTTCTTTATTAATTCAGCTTGTTTAACATTGTAGATCCTATGCAACATTGGAAAGTTGTGAAGGGTGTAGAAGAAAAGATAGGTTTGGTTTTGAGCGGTAATCTGTGAATTTGAGATTTTATCAAGGATTTAGCAAGATATTCCTCTAAGCTAACATTAGGTTTCTCACCTTTAATTAAAAGCTTAAATACTTCAATTGCTCTATATTTAAGCGAAAATTGAAAATTTTGAATTGATTAATTACTCTCTAGTTACAAAAACCAAAACTCAAAATGTAAAGATAGAAACGAAAGTTCATAAATCTGCTAAAAATTTAGCAAAGGTTTACAAGTGATAAAATATAAGAAATAAAATAGGTGATAAGAATGCTTAAATATCTTTTAGGAGATTCAGCAATAGTTAGAATTTTAGACTGTCTTTTGGATGAGTGGGAAATAGATTTTAGCAAAGCAATGTAGCGAAAGAAACAGGGCTATCTTGGAGATCTGTAGATGAGGCTTGGCCAATACTTGAGAAATTTGAGCTTGTTAAATATACAAGAAGCATTGGCAGAGCGAAACTCTATAAAATAAACACAAATAGCGATATATACAAATCTTTGAAAGCTTTAAACATAGAAATTTTGAAAATCTTAGACAAACATATTGAGAAAGAGGAAATAAAACCAATTGCCATTAAAAACTGTTAATCGTCTGAAGAAACATTTCATAATCAGATAACTGTAGAAGTTAAGCGAAGTAGTAATCTAACATGAACCTTCTAGATCAGCTTTTTGTAGTATTGTACCATTCTCGTCACAATACAGTACATCTGTAACTTTCTCTACTCTTCCACAAAAATCAAAAATACATATGAAATCCGCGCTATTGAATCTAATTTCAAAAATAATTGCAACTACCTTTTTTGGAGGATCAATAGGAATATATTCATATTCTAAAAAACCTTTCTCAACTCTCTTTTTCTTGCAGATTTTATAGTTGGCGATTGAACTAACATAGTTTTTTGCAAAGTTTTCTGCTTCCTCTCTAGAGCTAAAGTCTTTAACTTTGATAATTTTATATGAAAAATCGACGGTTGATCTTAATCTTTCCCTTTCTATGTAGTCTTTAACGTTTCGAAGACATGTAGAAACATAACTTGGTTTTACTATTTTGTTATAAGTCTCATTTAGAGCTGAGGCATTTGAAGATAAGAAATACGTCTTAGAAATAATTACATTACTAAATCCTGGTATGCCAACAACTTTATCGGAAATTTCTAAAATAGTGTAGTCTTTTGTTGAGTGAATATAGGTTACTAATATAACCATACAAGCAATGCATAACCATTTATACGGTATTAGACTTCTCGTCCTTTCATAAAAAGAGAACAGTACATAACCTAAGAGAACAATTCCAAAGGATCTCAAAATTATAGATAATAAATTAAATCTTCCAATAAATAAAAAGTGCAGTAAAACTAGACATGTTAAAGTTATTAGAAAGTATTTCGTAAACTTGAAACAATAATCTGAATAATCTTCAATTCTAGTTATTACACCTAAATATTTTGTCACTTTATTAATCGCCCTTTGCTCTGCAGGTATTATTTTTTCTTTTTTGGATTCCTTAGGCTCTCCATATATTTTCTTCTTACAAATTTCCGCTCCCATTTCTTTCTCAAGTTTTAGTTCCTCCAAATATTTTTCAGTCCAAATGGGATCAGGATGTCCTTCTTCCTTCCTCCATTCTTGATAGATTTTTTCTTTTAACACAGGATCATCAATACTATCTATATATCCTCTTGTTGCAACTAATTTTGGAGGTAAATGTCGCTCGCAGAAATATTTTCCACAATGTGGGCATTTATAAAGAGGCTTTTCAGTACAATCACCATATCTTACCTTACATTCGGGACAAACACCTATAGAAGTATCTTTATTTTCATTCCTCCTTTCAGAACGATTATGTGATTCTGGGGTGTTCAATTGCTACCCTCCTATACTAATTTACTTTAAATTCTATTTTTAGTTATTTAAGGCTTTATTTCAGGCGAATTTACACTTACACCACTACAAGTTATATTAAATCTGGAATTCTTGCCTAAAATTAATTTTACACTTTCTCTTGGTTTAACGCAGGTTACATTGATGATCTCGCTTGTTTTAACATTGTAGATATCTATGCAACATTGGAAAGTTGTGAAGGGGTTGTAGAAGAAAAGATAGGTTTGGTTATGGGCAGTAATTTCATGGATTTGGGATTTGATTAAAGATTTGGCAAGATATTCGTCTCCAAAAGATACTTTTTGAAAAATAACTTGTTTAAGAGTAATTGCAAAAAGAACACTAGCAAAAATAACAAAAACAGTAAAAATAATTGCTTCTCTAAGAGAACTTTTTCCAATTTTCTCTCTGATATCTCTAATATCTACTATAATAAATACGAAAACAGATAATGATAAAATAAAAAACATTTTTAACTCTAAATAGAAAACTGCTAAAATAAGATAGGCTAATAAAATAGAAATGATAATCAAAGACAAAAGATCTTTACGAAACCTCTGACAATAGTAATTTAGAACTGCTATCTTCATAAAATAATATACTCCTAGAGTAAGTCCTACAATTAAGATTGGTGTCATAAATCCATAGGGAAGTACTCCAAAAACTCGAGAAGAAAAAATCTCTTTTAAAGCAAATATTAGAAGTAATATTAAATCAAAGACAACCCCAAATTTTAAAGCACACCATAGCATCTTTCTGTTTTTATCGGATTCTTCCAACTTATCAAAAATTTTAAAAAATATATATAGAGCTATTACACTAACCAAAATATACATTCCAACTGGTACCTCAACAAAATATGCTATTTCATCACTCATTTGCTCTGATTGTCAATCTTATATTTTTTCATGAATAGCACATAAAATAAGCTTAAACATACGGATGATAAAGCTCGTATTCATCTAAGCTAACCTCAGGCTTCTCGCCTT
>CAZWFW010000016.1:0-20111 GCA_964633445.1 Candidatus Undinarchaeota archaeon
CGATGTTTAACAAATCCTTAACAGCTTTTCTAACAGCTTGCTCCGAGTTGTATTTCGGTTTCCACCCCATCGACTTCAATTTCTCTATTGACAGCAGCATCACTGGAACATCTCCCCTCCATCCTCTTTTTCCACCAGTAAACCTAAAGTTTGGATTTAGCCCCATCTCCTCACAAACTATCTCAGCAATTCTCTTCACCTTTATCTGATCTTCACTACCGATATTAAATATGTTCACATCCTCATCAGCTCTCAAACCATAAAACATTGCATTTACGCAGTCAGATATGTAAATATATGATTTGTTCTGTTCCCCGTTTCCCAAAATCTCAAGCTCACTTGGGTTTCTCTTAAGCTTTGTTATGAAATCATATATTACACCATGATTACTACGTTTTCCAATTACATTTGCAAACCTGTAAATCCAAGCTTTCATATCGAACGTATGACAGTATGATGCGATCATTGCCTCGCAAGCAACCTTAGACGCACCGTAAATTGATATCGGTATTGTTGGGTAGTCTTCTGGTGTTGGAATAACCTTAGCCTCCCCATAAACCGTAGATGTTGATGTGAACACAATTCTTCTAACGTCATTTCTTCTCATGATCTCGAGGAGATTATAAGTTGCTAAGACATTGTTTCTGTATATTTCGTCTGGATTTTCGCTACCAACTCTAACATCAGGATTTGCCGCTATATGCCACACCTCATCAATTTCATGTCTTTTAAAAACATCCATAAGTCTGCTTACATCGTTCAGATCGAGCTTATAAAATATCGCATTCTCGTTAACATACTCAAGCCTTCCAGAGGATAAATTATCAACAACTACAATACTGTATCCCTTGTCAATAAGTCTATCAACCACATGGCTCCCTATGAAACCAGCACCACCTGTTACTAGTATCATAATAGAATATGTTGATCCTCTCCTTTATATCCCGACACGAAAATAAACAATATTAATGAAAGTTAGCATCATACTACCAGCATACAACGAAGCTAAAAGGATCGAGAAAGCTGTTAAGGTCGTTAAGGAGTACTTAAAGAGATCCAACTACGATTACGAAATAATAATTGCCGAAGATGGGTCAACGGATGGGACAGATAAAATTGCAGAGAGATTAGCTAAGAGCAACAGTAGAATAATACATCTTCATAGCAATGAGAGGTTAGGAAGGGGTAAGGCTTTGACAAACGCCATAAGGCAGGCTAAAGGGGATATTGTGGCATATCTTGACGTTGATCTCTCCACAGATATGAGGCATCTTAAAGAGTTGATAGATGCAATAGCAAAGGGTTATGACGTAGCAACAGGTTCGAGGTTGATGAGGGGAAGTAAAACTGAGAGACCTTTTAAGAGAGATTTAGCATCTAGAATATACAACCTCCTTGTCAGACTGATGTTAGGCTCAAAGCTTAGAGATCATCAATGCGGGTTTAAAGCTTTTAGGAAGTCATCCATTCTCCCACTACTCGACAAAATAAAAGACAATTACTGGTTCTGGGATACTGAGCTTTTGGTTTTAGCTCAGAAATTTGACTTAAAAGTTAAGGAAATACCAGTTAAGTGGAAGCAAAGCGAGGATACCAAGGTTAGATTTGCAAAGGATGTTCCATATATGTTTTCCCAAATCCTTAGAATGTTTTCTCAAAATAAAAAATAAAACCGTTATTTAGAACCTAACTCCAAGTAATTTAGAATTTCTCTTGCTAAATCTTTTTTGCTTCCAACAACTTTCCTAATCCTTTTATTTTTGTTTATTATGTAAGCTTCAATACTATCTCTTGCCATCCATTTTGCGTGGTTTGCTACAACCAAATCCGCCTTATTTTTATTTATCATATCTATAGCCTCCTGAATCATTTTTTTCTTGTCAAACTCCGCTTTGCATGCTACAAAAAATGCGTTTCTATTAGCTTCTCTGGCTTTATCTATAATTTTTTCGGTAGGTTTTAGTTTTATTGTTATGCTATGATTAGAATCAAGTTTTCCTTCAAATTTAGCTATTGGTTTAAAATCTGTAACTGCTGCAGTAAAAATTGCAGCATTACAGTCATGAATATTATCAAGTACAGCATTAAGCATATCTTTGCTAGTTATTGCTTCCACACACTTTGTCTTTGGCAAATCGCAAGCAATAGCTCCATGTATGAAAATGACGTCATATCCTCTAGCTAAAGCCTCATCAGCTATTGCTATACCAAGTTTACCACTAGCAGGATTAGTTATAAACCTCAAGTCGTCAATATACTCACGTGTAGCTCCAGCTGTTATTAGGATTCTACTCAACCCCAGCATCTACCCTAAGCTCGTATATTTCGCTTTCGATGGGTTGTGGAAAAATAACAAAAAGATAATAACTTTCATTGAAATACAAATTATACCAAATGGAACAAGCGGCATCACTAGGCCAACATTCCACAAATTTTAGTACACAAAATTGTTTATCATCATTTTTTATGCTCACATGCTTTTTATAAAGATTTTCTATTATGCTAGCCAGTGATGGTTCATATTTGTCACAAGATTCAGAAACATTACAAACTGCTAATAATATCGAATTTCTAAGTTTTGATCCAGCAGGTAAAATAAGTATTTTGGCATAAGGAATAGCATAAAGATTTCGATACTTCTCAACAGTTACATTAAAAACAAAAGCCTTTGGATAAGTGTCAAAGATATATAAGGAACTTCTAGCTTCAGTAGCTCTCGTACACGTTATATTTTCGCAATCTATATTCGTCCATGAAAATTTAGCATCGTAAGGTTTGTTAGTTATAACTGCAATTATTTTTCCTGTAATGCTTTTTAATGTTGAAAATGTGAATGCAGAAGATATCAAAAGGATAGAAGTCAACAAAAGCCATAACCATCTTGTAGGCATTTTAATTTATATAGTAAAAAACAACGCTTTTAAATTTTCTTGAGTAACTAGTTAACCTAATAAGTGAACTACCATCCGTTAAAACGATGGCTTCCCCCAGATAAACACGCCACTACGGCTGAGGTCAGCTGTTCACGAGCCCCGATTCTACCCATCTCACCTTCCTCAAAATAGGAAGTTATATAATTTAAGTGCATGCCATTTTGTCAAAATAATTAGGGGCTTTTGTCTTCTTATTAACTTACTTTTAAGAATAGCGTAGGTTGACAAGCTCAGAAAATCGCAACAAAATTTTATAATATAATAAGTATTTTGAAGCTTGTAATGCAAAGTTATTTCAGAGCCAAAAATCTAGCTCATAACTTTTTTACAAGTTGTGTTGTTGTTATAACAACAACCTCTCCTGTGTCAGTATGAAAATAAACACTTCTACCAAAATTTCCACCAACATCTTCAGCAACTATTTTTATGCCAAGTTCACCCAATTTTTTTCTAGCAATTTCAATATTTTTCTTTCCAATGTCCTCCAAAAGCTCTAAACCGTTAAAAAGATTAGCCCCGCCTATTATTTTAGCTACTATATCCTTTTTCTTGCATCCCAACATCTGCATTTTTTCAACAGCAATCTCTATCGATTTATCAACAAATTTAAAAGGGTTTGAGACAAAAGATAGAAGAGAGGAACTAGGAAGCATGGCATGTGACATAATACCTATTCTCTTCTTAGTATCAAATAGGCAAATAATTAAGCAACTGCCAACCCCTACAGCTTTTAAAACGGAGGGACCTATGCTAACTTTCATTTCACCAGCACCAACATAATCTATTTTCTTCATAATTTCTATTTAAGTAGCTCTCTAGTTTTCCTGAGAATTAGTTCGTAGCCTTCTCTTTCAAACATCAAAACAAAAGATCCAGAAATTTTTTGGCTTTCCACCATAAATTCCGTTTTTAAAACTAAAACGTAATCCGTTTTTAAGGCAAAATTTATTAGCAAATCATTTATTATTGCCCCAAGCAGATCACTGGAAAACTTAGGCACAGATTCCCAAAATCTCACCTTAAGCCAATTCGAGATTGCTGTTAAACAATTCCCTAAAACTATATTTCCTGTTTCCTTAAGCGCAGAGATGTCCAAATCAGACAAACCTTCACCACTCTCATTGGTTAAAACCTTAGCCAATCTAACAGCGGAATCCTGCGGTAAAATAAATAGAAAGCCTCCAAAAGGTTTTCTATGGTTGTTTTCTTCGAATTCAACATAACAATAAACAACAGAGGCTATCAAAGAAAGCTCTCCTACAAATTTTGCTACTTCCTCTATTCTAGCAAACTCCAATTTAGGGAAAGATACATTGATGTTTTTTCGTGTAAGTTTTGAAAGAGCAGTCGAAGCATGGCAGGATCCCACGTTAAAAACTTCTCTTAGTATATCTAAATCTTCAATATTCATAATCTTTTAATTTTTTAACTTAATATTAAAATTTAATTATTTTCTTGTTAAATTTTCAACATTATTCGTTCTATAAGTGAATTTATATCAAGAATAAGAACTATCTCTCCAGTTCCCAAAATACTTACGCCACTAAACCCAGAAATATTTCTAAACAATTTGTCCAGCGGTTTTATCATTAATTCCTGAATTTCTAAAATATCATCTATAACCAAGCAAACATTCCCAGCAATAGCTCTAACAATCAATCCAAAATCTCCTTTCTCGCTATACAAATTGAAAACATCCGCCAAATTTATTAGCGGTACTGGTGTATTTTTCCACACAATAATGTATTTCCCCTTAACTTTTCTAGTCGCTAGTTCAGAAATTTTAACACAAGACTCTACAGCAGAAATTGGTATTGCAAACTTTTGTTTTGCCACTTTAAGTAATAAGCATTTAACTATAGCCGTTGTAGGAGGTAAAACTAATACAACTCTTGTTCCTTTTCCCTTTTTAGTAAAAATATGCATAGTACCATTTATCGATTCAACCATTCTCTTAACAGCTTCTAATCCAACACCTCTGCCAGAAACCTTTGTTACTTTTTTAGCTGTGCTAATTCCCGAGTGGGTAAGCAATATTCTTATAACATCATCCTTTGTTAACTTCTCAGCTTCCTCTTCGCTTAAGATTCCCCTCTTAGCTATAGCATCTCTTAATGCTTTGATATCAAACCCCCTACCATCGTCAGCAACCTCCACAATAACTTTCTCACCTTCTCTTCTAGCAATTAACTTAATGACACCAACCTCTTTCTTTCCAGCTTTCTTTCTCTCTTCAGGCTTTTCAATGCCATGATCAACAGAATTCCTTATTAAGTGAACCAAAATTTCTCCTAACTTGTCCAGGATTTTTTTCTCTATTCTTATATCTCCCCCCTCATAATAAAATTCTACTTTCTTTCCTTGTTCTTTAGCTAAATCTCTAACCATCCTAGGAAATCTCTCAAAAATCTGATCTAGAGGCAGCATTCTGATCTGAGTTACCTCATATTGAAGCTCATCAACGGTCCTGGCAAACTTTGTTAGAATTGAAGAGAATTCCTCAATTCCATACTTATTACCTATTACTTCTAGAGTCATCCTGATTGTTAGTAGTTCACCAACTAGGTTCATTATTTTATCAAGCACACTTATAGGAACGCTAACACTCTCAATGGATTTTATAACCCTTCTTTCATCAAATTTATACCTAAATCTACCTTTCTTGAAATTGTCCACGAGTTTCATATCATTACCGCTAATAGTATCCTTACCAGTTTTCACAGCGTTATCCACAGCATCCTCAAGAATATCAATAGCTTTCAGCAGTAATTCAATAACCTGAGTAGTGACATTTATTTTCTTATTTCTTAAATCGTCGAGGATATCCTCAAGTTTATGAGAAAACTCCGAAATTCCGCCAAAATTCATGGTAGCTGCCATACCCTTTAGTGTGTGGGCATTTCTAAAAAGTTGGTTAATTATTTCCACATTCTTAGGATCCTTCTCAAGCTTTAAAACTAAATCTTGAGAATCCTTAAGCAATTTTTTAGCATCCTCCTCGAAGAGAGAAAGATACTCTTTCATAGTAAAGTTAATTAACAATTATCTATAAAATTTTCGATCTTATTCATTATAAAAGGTTTGGCATAGTTTATTTATCAATTGTCAAAGTTTATCATAGGATTTTTAGATTACTCAAAAATTTCTCTGCGAGTTACCTAGAGGAAAAATTCTAAAACTTTACGTCCTCGGAATCATATAGATAGGGTGTCCTAGATTTTCTCTGATTTTTCGATTAGTAAAATATTTAAATTAAAGGTTCAAAAATGTTACAACAGCATAGGTAGTAGCAAGGAAATAATTCAACCAACCAAAACTTACTTTGTTTTTTTCCATTGCTCAACTGATGACGTTAGACTTGGTAGTTGAAAATGCAAAGGTTTTGAAGGATAATAATTTTATGACTATAAACATTGGCATTGAGAATGGTAAAATTGCTGAAATATCCAAAACAAAAATAAAGGCTTCTGAAAGCATAGATGCAAAAGGTTATTTTATAGTTCCTGGTATAGTTGATATTCATGTTCATTTCAGAGAACCTGGTTATGAATACAAAGAGGATTTTTATACTGGTAGCAAAGCAGCAATTGCTGGTGGTATTACTTGCGTAGTTGATATGCCAAACAATTTACCAGCAATTAATACCACTTTAAGGCTAAAAAGAAAAATTGAGAAGGTATCAAGAAAAGCATTGGTAGATTTTATTCTGGCATTTGGACTCTGCGATGGTAGCCTTAAATATGCTGATAAGGAGGAACTTAAAATTTTTAAGGTATACATGAGCAACGAAATCCCAGATTTAAGGTTTAGCTATAAAAATTTTGTAAAGTTTGGAAATCACCAAAAATTTGTTATGATTCATGCCGAGCATGAAAATTTCATAGATAGAAAAGCAAAAAACGCGAAGGAGTATGCTATAAAAAATTATGAGGCTGAAATTGAAGCAGTTAAGCTTCTACTCAACAAACTTAATACTTTTCACATCTGCCACACATCCACCAAAAAAGCCATTGAGGAGTTAAAGGAATCTAGGGATAAGAAAATAAGTGTTGAAGTTACACCCCATCATCTCTTTCTAACGTACAAGAACTATAAAGATTTGGGAGCTCTAATGAAATGCAATCCACCAATCAAGGGTGGCGAGGATAGAAAAGCTTTAATTAATGCGTTGAACGAAGGAATAATTAATATCATAGCAAGTGATCATGCTCCTCATACTCTTGAGGAAAAGGAAAGTTTTGAAAATGCTTTGCCCGGCGTTGCAAACATCGAAGCTATGCTACCAATGGTTCTAACTTACGCATTTTCTGGTGTTCTGAATTTAAGCAAGGCTTTAGATGCTTTAACAAAAAACCCTGCAGAGCTACTTAAAATTAAAAAGGGTAAGATTGAGCAAGGGTATGATGCTGACTTAGTTTTTATTAGAAAAGAGAGATATAGAATAAAGGATGGGCACATCTTTAGCAAGTGTGCATGGAATATTTTTGAAAATCGGGAAGTTAAAGCAAAGGTTGATAAAGTATTTATAAGAGGAGAAATGGTTTTTGAAAACGGAGAATTTTTTGCGAAGAGAGGATATGGGAAATATTTATCTCTTAGTTCTTAAATTCCTAATTACTTTTCTAACTTTCAATTTCCTATAATTTTCATAAACCTCACTTGTTCGGTTTATGTTATGAGAAACCCAAGATTGTTTAAGGAAAAATTGAAGAAAATGTTGTGAGCTTAAGGAAGTAATTTCTTGCTTAATGTTTCATGGAGAACAAGTAAAATTTTATCTATTAGTTAAAAGCTTTAGGAGTAATTTCCCTTTATCTGTTAACCTATAAACTCGCTTTCTATTTACATAGAAGCTTTCTACGAAGTTGTAACTCTCTAATTCGTTTAAATGTGAATATATTGATGATATTGTTATATTAAGTTTTTTAGCAAGAACATAACCATGTAGCGGTTGTTTTTCCAATTCTTTTAATATTGCTAGCTTTGTTTCACTAATAAGAGCCATTCAAAAATTACGCAGTATATAGCGTAAAAATTATATATCATAAAAATTAGATATATCTGAAAAAAATGATATATTGAGATGAAATAAGTGGATAGCATCGATTTAGAATTGGATAATAAGAAAGCAGGCAAAAACGTAAACCGAGAAGGTTATGTTTACAAACAAAATAAGAGCCTCCAACATTTATTTTTGTTCTTATTAGTAGTTCTCATTTGCAATACCACTCTTGCCAGCTCTTCATTTGGAGCTGAATGCCAAATAACCTCTTTTGAAATTACAAAGGATGGAGAGAACATAGTAAATGAAGTTATAGAGCCTGGCGTTATCTCGATTACCATCAAAATGAGAAATGCTGGTTTAAGGAAAACCACATGTCATCCTGATTTATGGATTAATAACAATTTTGTGGATATCTCTGGCAAAGAAGCATCACCTGGGGAAAAAGTAGAGTTTACCATTAATTATGATGCTAAATTCGAAGGAAAATATGAGGTTAAGACATGTGGCGAATTTACTTGCTTTACTGCAAATTTTGAGGTTAAAATCACACAAGAATCTAATCAAAGTGAAGAATCTCAACCTCAACTTCCCCAGCTTCCTATCTCGCAGTTTAGTAAAGAAGGCGCAATATTCTCTATACCCGAGAGCTTAAGGGATGATGTAGATGAAATAAGGGGCGAGATTTCAACAATCCTTGAGCAATATGGTATGCCAACATATTGCTTACTTTTACTAACTAATGAGGGATATTATTTACTTTTCTATAAAGAAAGACCAAGTATTGGTTGCTGGAAGGTTGAAGGAGTAAAAATTGATAGAAAATTTTCATTAAGCAATAAAGAAGTTACAGTTGGGGTTGCTACAAGCATTTCCTCAAAACCTGCCTCATCAATTTCTTTAGATAACTTGATTGAGAATCCTAGGAGTTATTTATACTCTTGTGTTAATGTTAAAGGCTACGCTAATAAAATTTCAATTCTTTACGATCCTGATGAATATCCTGAAGTTGAACTTCCGATAACTTCTGGCATTATTAGCAAAAGTAAGTTAATAGAAATATTCAAAGAAATAAGTGCAAATGCTAGAGAGTCAATTAAAAGTAGAGATATTGAGAACATTAGGAAGAGGTATCTAGCTAGCAATGCTTTTCTATTTGCTAACTTCAAAACAAGATTCTGGACAAGCTCAAGTGAAGAGCTTGAGGGAATAGTTATTGGTAAGGATGATCTAGAGTTTTTGCAAGGCTATAATATCTCTAATGTTTACCTTTTGGATAAAGCATATCTTCTTTATGCTTATCAGGAAAAATTTGATGTAGTTGAAGCTGAGGATGTTAAGGATGTTTTGTCAAGATTTTCATCGCTAGAAGGTAAAGTGATTTCATTTAAAGCTAGAGGAATTGGAGTAAAAGTAAGTTTGCAAGAATTTCTTGAAGAAAGCACCTCTTGCGGTGAAGATTATTTCCCTGTTGACGATGAATGCGTTAATTTAATTTTTGATGTTATGCTCCATGGTTTTGCACTTTTTGATGAAGATGCAGCTTCAACCAAAGATATTCTACTAGCATTAGGTGCAAGCTCCCATCATCAAGACAAGCCAGTAGAGTCTGATGTAGGTGTAGGAAAATTAAATGTAAGAGAATATGAAATCGTTGGTAAATTAGTTTCGGGGAAGGAAATAGATGAAAAGTTGCCAGATGCTCCTATCTTAGTTATTTTTGAAATGAGAAAGATAAGAGATTTAACTAAAGATGAGATCGAGGAGCAAATAAGAAATGTTATTGAGGCGAAAGTAAAACAACTTGAGGATTACCTAAAAGAGGGTAAGGAGGTAAGTGAAGAGCTTAGAAAGGAAGTTAAAGAAAAAGCTAGTGAAATCAGAGAGAAACTGAATAAAATAGTACCACTCGAAGGCAGTGCTTTGCTTTTACCTAAGGAGGATTACGTAAAAGAAATTTTTTCAAAAGAGAAGAAAGGTGAAGTTAAAGTATGCATTTACTATGGAAGTAGTGCACCTTGCCCAGAGTGTGATAAGAAAGCTGGTGAACTAGTTTATAATCTCCTTAAAAATAAAGGTTTTGATGTTGAAATTTACGGAGTAGAGATTACTGCAGAAAAGGAGGGTAAAATATTCGTTAAATATGAGAGTGAAAGAGTAAATGCAACAGTATCAATAGAAAAGCAGGCTTTCATAGAAAATCCTCATTGCATAGGATATGCATCAGAGAGGTCAATAGTAATTCTTATTGGGGGCCCAATAGCAAATCCTTTCGTGAAATTACTTGAGGAAAAAGTTAGTTTTTGGGATGTTGTTGGCAAGGAGAGTGGGGCTGGTTACATATTAGACAATAATGTTATAGTTTTGGCTGGTAAAACGAGAAAAGAAACAAGTGAAACTGGAAAGCTATTTAGAGATATGGTGCAGGCTATACTCTGAGTAAGGTTAAGAAGTGTGGAGTAGCTTTTGAGATCTCGATATTATAAGTCCACATAGTTTGAGGTGTATATCAATTACATTGAAACTTTAAGAGGCTTTTTTATTTAAGCACAAAGAATAAGATTTTATGGAGGTTGTTCAAATTCAAGTATCAAGAGAAGAATTGAAGCAAATTATAGAGGAAGCTGTAAAAAAAGAAATAGAGAAGGTTATAGAGTTGGTAGAGGATATGTTTTTAACTTCTGAGGAAAAGAAGCTCTTAGATAACATCAAAGAGAAGATAAGAAATGAGGACTATTTTGAACTTATTTCTATAGAAAATGTTAAAATATAGAGTTTTTATGACAAAAGATTTCATTAAAATTTTTAAAAAGTATAGATAGGGATATCGCAAGTAGAATTTTGGATAAAATAAAGCAGTTGAAAAATTTTGGGAAACATCATCTAGATGTTATACCAATCTACGGAGAGAAAAATACATATAGGCTGAGAGTTGGAAGATACAGAGTTCTTTTTTATGTTAATGAAAGTAAAAGGGAGATAATTGTATTCAAAATAAATGTCAGAGGAAGAATTTATAAAAAGATATAGATCTTGGATCAACTTTTAAAATTCTTACGTACTTTCCATTTCTTCCTTTCTTCAAAAAATTTATCTAATTCTACTTTATCTCTCTTAGCCCTTTCTCTCATTTCCTCCAATAATACTCTTCTATTTAACATCTTTAACCTCGTAATTTTTTATTGATTCTTCATAAACTTCAATAACCTTCTTTGCAACATTCTGCCAAGAAAATTGCTTTGCTTTTTCTATTCCATGCTCAATAAGGTTCTTCCTGAAATTTTCATCGGTTATAACTTTTAGAATCGCATCAGCAAATTCCTCCTTGTTCTCAATATTTACCAGCAAACCATCTCTACAATTCTCAATTATTTCTCTGAAAGGAGGGATATCGTTAGCGATTACTGGCAATCCAGCGGCCATACCCTCTAATATTGTTAATCCGAATCCTTCCATAGTACTTGGTACTATCAAAGCATCACAAGCATTCATATACAAAGGAATCTCGTTGTAAGGTTTGGAGCTAAGAAATATAACTGGCAAACCCTTAGCCTTATATTGCAGATATTTTCTTAAAGGTCCATCACCAATAATCAGAAGCCTAGCATCATTTATTTCCCTTAAAATTTGTGGGAAAGCATCAATAAGCCTTTCAACACCTTTTTCCTTTATCAAACTTCCAACATAAAGCAATAAAGTACCAGGTGGTAAGTGCAACTTAGCTCTGAGATCATCCTTATCCAAGCCAACGTAAAATTTTTCAAAGTCCACTCCGTTGTAAATTACTTTACCAAACCCCAATAATCCTTGTAAATACTTACTAACAACAATAACCTCAGCATTATCTTTAATATACTTTATCAACCTTGAGAACGTTTTTCTATTGTAACGGAAGACGTCTGTTCCATGAGCAGTAACAACCACAGGTTTTTTAACTTTTTTACCAGCAACAACGCCAGCAAGACCAGCAGGCAACAAATAATGAGCATGAACCACATCAATATCTTTCTCTTTAGCAATCTTCTTTACTGTTTTGATAGAGGTGAGAAAAAACGTAAGTCCTCTTAAACCTTTAATATTTATTATTCTACTGGCAAAAACATTGCTTGCCTCGCTCTTTTCGTAGGAAACAACATAAACTTCATGTCCATAAGCTGCTAATGCGCTGGAAAGCTCATAAATATGGGTTGCAATACCACCAACACTTGGAAAATATTTTCCAAGCATGCAAATCCTCATGGTTATTTACTTTACTTGGTGTAGAAAGAAGAAATAAGTTACGCACAAAAAATGTCAAAGATTAAAGATCCAGTATAGTGAAGGAGAAAGCTGGGTAAGAAGCTTTCACTCTTTAAATCTATCTTGCAAAATACTACACCAGCAACGAATGCGTAAGGGATTTCAAGAAAAGGTTTGCCTGTATGAAGCAAGGTATAAGGGACGTTTTGAAGGAGAATTGCGAGAGTCTCGTTTTTCTTAGCCAAAGGAAACAGCAAAATTCCTCTGTAAAACGCCTCGCAGGCGAAAAAGGAAAGTGTTAGGGCTATCTCTCTTAAAATAAATTCATTCCAAGTTCTGAAATAGAAAATGGGATAATAATCATCAAATTCCCTTAGATTTGAAGCATAATACGATAACGGTAAGGAAAGTAGAAGGAGGAGCAGAGCATATTTATAACCATCCTTTTTACCTATGCTTAGCCCAACATTTAATTTCATTAGGCTGGCTATCGAGAAGGGGATAATGAAGTATAAGGAAAAGTCAACCAATATTGAGGAGAAGAAACCCGAAAATCTTTTGGATAGCAACCAATGAGCGTATATTAAAAACATGGAAAAGGAATAAAAAGAAAACAATTTTAAGTTTTCTCCAAGCATTCTCTTATCAAATCCCAATTTTCCTACCACTTCTATCTCTTTTTACCTTTCCAAATTCATCCTCAACCTCTCTAATCATATCCATTGTGAAAACTGGCCCATCTTTGCAAACAAGGAACTTTCCAATGCAACAACTGCCACAGATGCCAATACCGCACCTCATGTATCGCTCAAGTGAGAATTGCGCAAAAATCTGCTTATTTTTAACCATTTCATAGATTTTAAGCATCATCTTCTCAGGTCCGCAAACCAGCAAATTATCATAGCTCTCAACATCTATTTTTTTAAGTATATCAGTAACCAAGCCTTTCTCTCCAACACTACCATCTTCGCTACATATCACAGCATTTACCCGCTCTTTAAGCCAGTTTTCTCTTATAATATCTTTCCTCGTTTTAACACCGTAAATCATTGTTATCTTCTTCTTTCTCCAGTATTTCTTGATTAAGCCTAGAAACGGGGCAACACCATACCCGCCAGCAACAATTAACCATCTTTTACCCTTAGTTTTAAAATGATTGCCGTAGGGTCCTCTAATCATAAGCTTGTTGCCAATTTTCATATTATGTAAAATTTCGGTAAATTTACCAACTTTAGCAACAGTTATAGCATTGCTAAATGATAAGCTCATAGGTCTTTCCGCAACACTTGGCAGACCAACCATGATAAAGTTACCGGCTCTGTAATCCAGCCTTCTGTTAAAAACAAAGGTTTTTATTCTATAATTCTCCAGAATTATCTCTTTGATTTTAACAATCATGAGCCCTACCCACTATTTCACTTATCTTTTGTATTTTATGTTGCTTTAAAAATTCCTCAACGTCTTTACATAGATTTTCAAAAATTGATAACCCTTTATAATAGATCCCCGTTCCTATCTCTAAAGCTTTTGCACCAGCAAGCATAAATTCCATGGCATCATAAGCATTCATTATCCCGCCACACCCTACTACCTCAAGTTTACCTTCGCAGTTCTCGTATATGTCATAAACTGCTTTAACTGCAATGTATTTTATTGCAGGCCCAGACAACCCCCCAAATTTATTTGATAAAATTGGTTTAAAGAACTCAGTATTTATTTTCATTGCTGGCACCGTGTTTATTGCTGTTATAGCATTCGCATAATTCATGCAAGCCTTAACAATTTCTTTTAAATTGCAAAGCAACCCTATTTTTACAGAGAATTTTAGATCTGTATTTTGTTTAACTTCTCTTGCAATTTTCTCAACAACTTTTGCATTTGACAGAAATTCGCTAACCTTTGCGTGAGGACATGAAATATTGAGCTCAAATGCATCGGCATAATCACTTAGTTTTTTTGCCAGAAATCCATAGTCCTTAACATTTTCGCCAAATATACTAACAATTATTGGTATTTTTACATTTGCACTTTCAATCTCGTCAATTAAAGCCCTATAACCAGGATTTGCTAAGCCAACACAATTTATTAACCCATATTCCACCTCGGCAACTATCGGCAGCTCGTACCCATTTCTTGGTTCGATGCTTATAGATTTGGTTACAATGGCAGCAGCTCCTGCCTCCTCTACTCTCTCAAATAATTTTGCAGAAGTACCGAGAATTCCAGAGGCTAGTATAAAAGGATTCTCCAACTTCAAACCAAGAATATTTACGCCTAGATCAACCCCCATCCTCAATTAAATTTAAATAAAATAAGATGAGCTTCTTAAATGATTTCTCCTATCCTCGGTGACCTCCTCCTTGCTATTGCAAGGGGGCTTGCAAGGCTCACATGCCCAGGCTTAGCATTCCACTACTCTCTCTTTAAGGAGCGGGCTACAAAATATAGTCTTTCTGACAAAGTATTTTAAACCTTTTCGCTGGGTTCTGCAAGCAACGGGAAGATAAAAGCCCGTAGAACTAAAAATAGTTAGGGACTTAAGTAATATATTTAGCAGAATATTATATTTCCTCCACTTCTCTTCTTAAAACTTTCCAAATTTCCCTATGCTCCTCCTCAAGATCCTCTATTCTCCGCAATATTTCTCTTAAAATATTTATTTGTCTCTTCATGGCAGCTTTCAGGTATTCCTCTTGCGTTTTTATGGTATCGAAATCCATGATAATCAAATCTATTTTTTCCGAGAGATTTTCAATTTTCTTTTCGATTTTCTCTATAACACTTCTTTCCTCTAAATCCCTAGACTCAGCAAAATCTTTTTCTTCCAGACCACTCTCTACAAATTCGTTTTTTTCTTTTTCAATGCTCCTTTCATGTTCATATTTTTCTGGCTCCTCAAAGGAAAAATCCTCAAATTCTTTTCCTGACACTTCTGCCTTATCTTTAGGCTCCTCCGAAAGAAAATCAGTTTTTTCTATCTCAGCATATTCTTTCCCATACTTTTTTTTCAAAAAATCTTTTATCTTTTCCTTTATGTCAGTAAATTTGTCTCTCAAAATATCTAACATACCAAAACTAATTTTGAAAGCTAAAATATAAAATTATTTATATTTCTCAGCAACATTATTTAAGTTTGGTATGAAGGAAGATATTGAAGTCAAAATACAGAATGTTGTGGTATCCGTTGTTTTTCCAAACGAACT
Organism: Candidatus Undinarchaeota archaeon; assembly: GCA_964633445.1. Classification (GTDB taxonomy): domain Archaea; phylum Undinarchaeota; class CAZWFW01; order CAZWFW01; family CAZWFW01; genus CAZWFW01. The sequence goes on from CAZWFW010000016.1 coordinate 15,378, forward strand.
TAATCTAAGCAAAATTGCTGAAAAAGTTGAAGGAGCAGAATATGAGCCAGAGGTTTTTCCTGGATTAGTAATGAGATTACAAAAACCAAAAGCAGGGTTATTAGTTTTCAGATCTGGAAAGGTAAATTGCACTGGTGCAAGGAGTATAGATGAAGCCAAGGAGGTTATAGAAAAGTTTATCGAAATTTTGAAAAGTGCTGGTATCACAGTTTCTGGAAAACCAGAAATGGAGATTCAAAACATTGTAGCATCTGCAGACCTTAAGAAAGAAATTAATTTAGATAAAATAGCATTTACTTTAGAAAATGTAGAATTCGAACCTGAGCAATTTCCTGGATTAGTATACAGGATGGACGATCCAAAGGTGGTTTTTTTAATTTTTAGATCTGGTAAAATAGTTTGCACTGGCGCTAGAAAGCCTGAAGATGTCAATAAAGCAGCAAGAAAATTGAAAAAAATTCTAGAGAAAATAGGAGCATTTTAAATAGCCCCGCCCGGATTCGAACCGGGGTCGCGGGGTCCAGAGCCCCGCATGCTTGGCCGCTACACCACGGGGCTATATAATAGTTTTAGTTTTTAACTTGATAATTTGTATATCCTTTTCCTTGCGTGACCTCCTCCTTGCTATTGCAAGGGGGCTTGCAAGGCTCACATGCCCAGGCTTAGCATTCCACTACTCTCTCTTTAAGGAGCGGGCTATAAGAGAAACCTATGTTTAGAGAAGTATTTAAATATTTTCCACGAACCTCTCCTTGCGTATCACGCTTACATAGATTTTCAAGCAATATGAAGATATATTTATTGCAAAGCTATTTAAAAAATTACGTTGATAGAAGAACAAGATAGAACAGAGAACTTATGATTGCTTTCATGCTGGAGTTTGGGAAATTTAGCGGTTTAAATATTGCTTGAGTTTACGCATTGTATAACTTATTTATGCTGGGTAGTAGGTTGGCAGGCTCTTTCTAATCTGAGGTATTTCTAAATAGTAGGCTACCAATTTAAATAACTTATGAGTAACGATCAATGGAAAACTAGACTTGGCTTTATTCTTGCAGCCATAGGCTCGGCAATTGGTCTAGGTAATATTTGGCGTTTTAGTTGGCTAGCTTATAGGAATGGTGGTGGTTCATTCCTTATACCATATTTCATAGCCTTAGCTATTGTTGGCATACCAATAATGATTCTAGAATTCTTGCTTGGCCACTACTTCAGGGCAGGTGCTCCTAAAGCTTATGCTAAAGTTGCAAAGATGGAGTGGTTCGGTTGGTTTGCAATTCTTAACTCATTTTTAATCACAACATACTATGCAGTTGTACTTTCCTGGGTTTTAATTTATGTTTTGCTTTCCTTCAAGGTAGCTTCTCTTCAACAGCCTAGGGATTTATTTGATGTAATTCTTAGCACACATTCATGGATAATCGCAAGCCTAATAATAACATGGGTATTAGCATGGTACGTTGTTTACAGAGGTATTGCAGAAGGTATTGAAAAAGTTTCTAAGCGTGTTATACCTATTCTTTGGATTTTAGCAACGGTGCTCGTTATTAGAGGATTAACGCTGCCAAATGCTACGCAAGGGATTGGGTGGTATCTTTCACCAAACTTCGGCTATTTAACTAATGCGAAAACTTGGATCGATGCCTTCGGCCAAATATTTTTTAGTTTAAGCCTTGGTTCAGGAATTATGATAGCCTACGCAAAATATTTGCCAAGAAACACTGAACTTGTTAATTCTGCAAGAATAGTATCCCTTGCAAACTGTGGTTTTAGCTTCTTCTTCGGTTTTGCAACTTGGAGCATAATAGGTTACTTAATGATGATTAACAACGTTACTAGTCCTGCAAATCTAAACATGCCCTTAAGTGGGGCAAGTCTAGCATTTATAACAATTCCTACAGCGTTATTGGAGCTGCCTGGCAAACCTCTAACAACCATGATTTTCAGCTTTATTTTCTTCCTGTTACTGTATCTTGCAGGATTCACATCATTAATTTCATTAATTGAGGCGTTTTACGTTGGTTTTGCAGATAAATTTAAAATAGATAGACAAAAAGGAATAACAGCGATAACAATTGCTGGTATATTGCTGGGTATACCATATGTATTAAATGCAAACTTAATTGAGCAGATAGATTTCATTGCAGGTTCGACACTTTTGGTGTTCGTTGGTTTGATAGAAGCTATGTTCGTAGCATACTTCACCAATGCAAGAAGATTTGTAACGCATGCTAATAGATACGCCAAAACAAAGATTGGTAGGACATGGATTTACATGCTGAGAGTTGCGGTAATTTCATTAGCATTAGTTCTTATTTGCGGAATTCTCGAAGCTGGGGAAATGCTAACATCAATCTCGATTACTATCTTATTTATCTTGCTGATCTTATCGATTGTTTTAGCATTAAAGAAATAGCAAAGCATAATAAGTGGAGGGAATAAAAAGTAACTAATGATAAGCACCATACAAATTTTCCTAATAAATGTTTTTAACATATCAATAGCCCTCTGGTTAGTTTGCGTATCTTTGAAAGCATATGATACGTTTAAGCTTAAAATTTTCAAAAGAGCTTGGCTAGTTATTAGTATCGGCAGCCTTTTCTGGTTTTTTGGTCATCTCTCCCTTATTCTGGGATATAAATCTATTCATTATCCCTTTTTCACAATATCAATAATTATGTTTTCAATGGGATTTCTCCTAGTATCTAAAGCTGCTAAGATTTTAGGTGGCGTTTAATAAAAATTGCCACCTAAAAATAGGTAATAGAGTTAAAGCATAGATAAAAATAATTTCAAGCTTGCTTCTGGCTAATATCAAGCTCTTATTATCGTTATAGACAAGCCTTCAAAAATTTTACTAGAAAAATATTTTTACAGAAATATTTGAATAATTTAATAACCTCCTTTGCGGTGGTGATCATGAGAATAGGTATAGCAACCAAAAGCTCCAGGGAGGAAATTATTAAGCTTATAGAAAGGATTTATAAGGAGCTTGAAAGGAAAGGTGTCGAGGTCTTTGTTGATTCTAACCTCGAGGGTAGGATTAAAGGAAGATTCGTTCACGTTTCTAGAATGAAGAATTTCGACTTAGTGTTAGCTGTTGGAGGTGATGGAACAATATTGAGCGTTGAGAGGAGACTAAGCGATGGTAAAACACCTATACTTGGGATAAACTTTGGATTAGTTGGTTTTCTTGCTGAATTAACTTCAGACGAATTCTTCAAATACATTGATAGAATAGTTGCTAAAAAATTCAGAGTTGAAGAAAGGCTTAAAATAAAGGTTAATTTAGCTGAAAAGCGATTACCAGATGCTCTGAACGAAGTTGTTGTGCTAACTGCCCAACCGGCTAAAATGCTTCCTCTAGCCTTGTATGTTGATGATAAGCTTGTAGAAAAGATCTATACCGATGGTATAATAATTGCTACACCAACTGGATCAACAGCTTATGCAATGAGTGCTGGTGGTCCAATAATTGATCCTAGAGTAGACGCGCTGGTTATCGTTCCAATTTGCCCTTTTAAATTAAGTATAAGACCTCTGGTGGTTCCATCAGACTCCAGAATCAGGATTAGAATCGCAGAGCCTGAAAAGGAAGCTATTGTAGTTGTCGATGGACAAGTCAAGAAAAAGATCTCGCAAAACAACGAAGTTTTGGTAACAAAATCCGAGAACAAAGCATATTTCGCGAGAATTAAGGAAAGGAATTTTTATGAAAAGGTAGGTATGCTGAAGTGATCTGATGATATTTAATAAATTTCTATTCGCCCTCCACAAAACACTAAATAAGAAATTATTTCCTCAAGCCCAAGCTTATTAATTCCTTCCCTAACATCGCTAACATCAAAATACACAACATTTTCCTCAATTTTCTCCTTAAATCCGTACGTTGAGAGTAGAAAGGCTTCTCCACTTTCTGGATCAAATTTTTTAGCAAAAACTAAATCATGTCTAACCACGCCGAAATATAATTTATTTTTGAAAACAACACCAACAATTCTCGGTGTTTTAAGATGATCTTTCTCATAACCGAACGTTGCTAGAGTGTTTGCTATAACATTAACGACATTCTCATTTTCAAGCAAATTATCAAAAATTATTTCAACGTGTGAACCATTACCAGCAACTGCAATATCTTCATTACACCTAAAGCAACAGTAAGTTAAATACGGACTTTCAATATTATTTTTGCAAACAACATATGCAGCATTACCATACTTAACAATTTCTCTGTTTTTAAAGCTCCTACTCGCTAAAATATAGATTAGGAAAGGTTTATTTTTATTATCCCTCCCTACCAAAACAGCCCTGCCAACATACATCCTAACCTTTAATAAGTTAACCTATCTGAAGTTTATTATACATAAGGATAAAATTAAATTTTGGTGATGAAAAAAGTAAAAATAAGAAAATTTAAGAAGTCAAAAATCAGTGGAAGATTCGGAAAATTTAAGAAATGGCAGTCAGGATCAAAGTAAAGTTGAGGAGAGGAGAGATTGAAGTTGAAACTAGCATTGCCGAATACTGGTTATGAGACTGGGAAACCTGAAGTTACTTTGCCAGAAATATTGCAAGAAAATTAAAAATTTATCCCGATTTACTACTGTGTTGAATAAATCCATCAAAATGGTAGCACAAGTCCTTAAAAACCCTAAATAAACATTATAATTGCTTCTTCGGAGCTTACATCAAGAAGAATTTACGTGTCTCGGATCGGCAAAAGGAGGGAAAACA
>CAZWFW010000017.1:0-19886 GCA_964633445.1 Candidatus Undinarchaeota archaeon
CCTTTTCTACGATAATGGTAACCGAGAACGAGCTTCTCTGTACTGGTTTCAAAGGGCGTAGGCAATATTATCGACGAGCATTGTAACATTGTTCTCGTTTACATCTACGGGTAGGTAACCTCTAGGCTTGCACTTTTTGATTTCCTTAACAAAGATGAGGTAGATTATAAGCTGTCTATTCCTCTTATCAAGCTTAATCTTAGCTTCGGAAACTAGCTTCCATCCTCTATTGATGTATTTCCAGTATTGTTTATGAGGCTCAAACTCCACTATTACCCATCCTCTATGAGTTGCTATCTTTATTGATGTATATCCATTAGGCTTCCATAGGTGGTCATCGAGCCATATACTGACTCTCCTAACCTCTGGGTACTCACTTTCGGCTAATCCTAGCTTCTTCAGCCTCAAGAAACTCTTAACCCTCGTACCAGCGTCTTGGCAAGTAGTGTAGACGTAATGTGATGGTAGCTGTGGATATAAGTTCCTCATCTCACGGTACTTCAATGCCTTAAGCCTAGTAAAGCTTCTGATGTTGTTCCTTACAGCATACATAGTTAGTTGCTCAACCATGTTACGGTACATACCCTCAAGTTCAACTAAGACCCTAAACACCTTCCTCGGTAGTTTAACACTCTTCACGATGATTGTCCTTGCTACCCTAGTCATTCTTCTCTACCTCTTGCAACAACTGCCTGAAACCTTGAACGAGCCTCTTTTTCTTGTGACTCCTCATGCCATAGAGCTTACCAGCAAAGGAGGTAACAATTGCTAACAAGTCTTCAACTAGTTCTTGATAAGCGTCTTTAGGCTCTTCACCATAAACAATTTCTATTTTAACACCGTATTGTCTAAAGAAGTACTCTAGGTACTCGAATCCAAAGCGGGTAAGTCTATCCTTGTAGGTGATAACTACTACATCTACTTGCTTGTTTACCACGTAGTTGAAGAGCTTCATCAAGCCTCTACGGTTAGTCTTCAACCCGCTAGCTACATCGCTTAGAACATCAACTACTCTATATCCTTTCGCTGAACAATACTGTGTCAGGTACTCTATCTGTCTATCAAGGTCTCCCTTTTGGTCTGAAGAACTGACACGAACATAAATGATTGCTCTCATCTCTCTTGTTTCCTCTTTTCCCCTTATAATCCTTTCAATCTCGCTTTCTGGTATCATCCATCTACCAGTAGGTGTTTTCGCAGCTCTAATCTTACCTGAGTAAATCCACCTCTTTAAAGTAATGAAGCTAATCCCGAGACGCCTACATGCCTCCCTTGGCGGTAGTAAACTTTCCATCATCTGCTATTCTCCGATACAGTATGATACACTTTGAAATATTTAAAGGTTTCTGCCCCAGCTATTAATCCTTTATGTAAAGTTGCTATTTTTGTAAGCTTAATTATGGAGTCTGTCTTTAAACCTGTTAGCTTGAATTCTGGATGATCTTTTGTTATCAAAACATCTGTTTCTGGATTGTATTTCTCCACCCTGGAAGAAATGAAAGCAACTACAACATCTTCTTTTTCTTCATACAAGACCAGAGCCGGTCTCAATTTTCTTCTTATTAGGTCAGTAAACGGAAAATAAATTAAAACTACCTTCCCTTTCATGCTTTTCCTTGGTGTCTTTTGGTGTATAGAGTTCAGGTTCCTTCTCCAAAAACTTTTTCAAAGATTCTTCTTGAATTTTAAGAAATCCTAAATTTTCCAAATACTTTTCGATTAGCTTCAACCTTTCATTCACTTCTTTTAATATTGCCAAAGCTTTTACAACTTCCTTTATCAGATTTTCATCGACCTCTGAATTATTTTTCCCATAAAATTCTATCATCTTGATGAGATAAAAATTTAATCAAGCAGCAGTATAAGTTTATAAAAATTTAAATGTCTAATTTACCAGATTTTATGAAATTTAGAAAGGTTTCTCCCTTCATATTTCTTCTCTTTACATATTTTCTACTTTTAATGATTCTGAAGTAATGGTAGAAAGCACCTTGTTAGTAACTAGCTGATTTTAGTGTTATTTGGACAATATCTCTTGGTAAAATAAAAGAAATTCAATTTTTAGAAAGCATAAGAAATTACTCAAACAGCTTTCTGGAAAAGAAAGGGGATAGGCTAAAGTTAGAGAAGAGAAAGAAGGATTTTTCCATTCTTGGGCTTTTAGGAAGCTTAGCAATATATTAAATACAAAGCTAATTTAGAAGAGATTTGTGTAGTATATGTTAATCCTAAGAACTCGTCTAAGCGTTGCTATAATGTTCATTAACTTTTTCTTCAAAGGTAATAAATACGCCGGGTTCTCCCTTCTTCACGCCTTCATAAATAAACTGCAAAGCAAATGTTGTCTTTCCAGTACCAGGTTCTCCGCTAATTATAACTATTGAATTTTTGGGAAATCCTCCCTCAATTAAATCATCCAATCCTTGAACTCCTGTGGGAACCCTTTCAATCATCTTAATCACCATTAATAATTAAGCTTAAAATCAATAATATTATTTATGCATGAGCTAATAGTGAAGGCTTTGGCTGAGCAAAGGTATTTGAGCGAGTTTGAGGCTAAAAAAGTTTTGAAGGATTATGGTTTAGAAGTTACAAGAGAATTCATAGCAAAGAGTGTTGATGAGGCTTTGGAGTTTGCAAGCAAAATAGGATATCCAGTTGTTTTAAAAGTTGTTTCCAGAGAGATAAAGCACAAAACTGATGTTGGTTGCGTTAGAGTTGGGATAGGAGATGAAAAAGCTTTGCTAGTAGCTTATAATGAAATTTTAGAAAACGCAAGAAAAGTTTCGAAGAGCGTAGAAGGCATACTTGTTCAGGAAATGGTTAATGGCTTGGAATTTATAATTGGGGTTGTTAAGGATAGGACGTTTGGAAAAGTAATAATGTTTGGTTTGGGGGGAATATTCACCGAGATTTTAAAGGATGTTTCATTTAGGGTTTTGCCAATAAGTGAGGAGGATGCCTATGATATGATTCACGAAATAAAGGCAAGGAAAATGTTAGAGGGTTATAGGGGAATTAGGGTAAGGAAGGAAAAGATAGTTGATGCTATAGTAAAAATTGCTAAGCTTTGCAATGAGGAGCCTATCAGAGAGCTCGATATAAACCCGTTAATAGTTAATGATAAAGAGGCAAAAGTTGTCGATGCATTAATATTATTAGAAGATGGCACTTGATTTCTTCTTTAATCCTAAAGCAGTAGCGGTTATTGGTGCTAGTAGAAATAGGCAGAAGGTGGGGAATGTTATATTTAGGAACATGCTTGAAAGGCATGAGAAGGTTTTTCCTGTAAATCCCAAGGCTGGAGAGGTAGAGGGAGTTAAGTGCTATAGAAGCGTGCTTGAAATTCCTCGTGAAGTTGATTTGGCAATAATTGCAATACCAGCAAACTTCGTGCCAGAGGCTTTGGAGGAATGTGGAAAGAAAGGTGTTAAGGGGGCGATAATAATCTCGGGAGGGTTCTCCGAAGTTGGAAATTTTGAATTAGAAAGGAGGATTAAGGAAATCGCAAGAAAGTATGGCTTAAGAATTATTGGTCCAAATTGTGTAGGCGTGCTAAGCGATAAAGTAGATAGTCTATTCTTCCCAACATACAGGCTTAGAAGGCCCGAAAAGGGGAAAATAGCTTTTGTTTCTCAATCTGGTGCATATGGCGCTGCAATGCTCGATTGGCTTGCAAGTGAAGGTTTAGGAATAAGCAAATTTGTTAGTTATGGAAACAAGGCTGATGTTGATGACATTGATTTGCTAAGCTATCTTAAGGATGATGAGGAAACTAAGGTTATTGTTATGTATCTCGAAGAAACGGGAAATGGTAGGAAGTTTATGGAAATTGCTAGGCAGGTTTCGTTAAAGAAACCAATAATTGTGCTTAAGGCAGGGAGAAGCGAAGAAGGGGCAAAAGCTGTTGCCTCTCATACCGGCTCAATGGCGGGAAAAGATGAAATTTATAGTGCTGCATTTAAACAATGCGGTATAGTGAGAGCCTATGATTCTGAAGAGCTTTTTGATTTTGCAAAGGCGTTGCTTATGCAACCTCCAATAAGCAATAATAGGGTTGCAATTGTAACAGATGGAGGTGGTTTTGGTATAATTGCAACGGATATTTGTGTGGCGTCAGGTCTTAGAATTGCGAAGCTAAGCAAGGAAACTGTTGAGCAATTGAGAAAAAATTTGCCCGAAAGGGTTTCCGTGCATAACCCAATCGATTTGACTGGAGATGCGGACAGCCAGCGTTATGAAGTTGCTTTGAATATTACTGCAAAAGATAAGAATGTTGATGCTTTGTTGGTAATCCTCCTTTTCCAAGTTCCTACCCTGCATTCTGATATTGTTGATGTGCTTGCAAGCGTTCAAAAGAAATTTAGCAAGCCTATTGTTGTTTGTGCTGCTGGAGGGGAGTTTACAAGGATTCAGGCAAGAATACTTGAAGAAGCAGGGATTCCCGTTTATTCTACACCAGGGAGAGCTGCAAAGGCTATAAATGCTCTATATAAATACGGTAGGTGGATAGAGAAAAATAGAAAAGAAGGAAAATCAGATCTTACCCAGAGCTAGCAAAACTACAACAATAACAGCAATCACTGCAATAATTCCTCCAATAACCTTTGGGTCCTTGAGATCCATCTATTTTCACCTATGAAATTTTTTTTGCATAGCATTTATAAATGATTTATTTTCCATATGGAAAATAAATCATTTATACGGGGGATCTGGCTAGTAAAAACTATGATGATCAAGGAAAAGTTTTTGGTGATTTTCTTAATCTTGTTGATTCTAATTCCTAGTGTAGCATTTTGTTATTATGGAGCGAAGGTTGAATTTTTAGGCAGTGTTGACTTTGATAAGCTAAAATATGTTAAGGGATGCGAAGTAACTGAAAATTTTGGAAGTTGTAAGATTTTTGTGCAGGGTTATGATATATCCATAAATTTTACGCAAAAAAATGAGAAGGTTTCGCTTGCCTTTGTCTTATCTCCAGATCCCCAGTTTACAGAGGATACCTTAAAGATGCAACTTAATTATATAATAAGGGAGTTTGAAAATACAACAGTATTGAAGGTTAATGAAGATATGGATGCTGTGCTATCTCGTATAACACCCTTGGGTAGTGAACCGCAAGTTGCTACAAGCTATTCTCAAGTAACACCTATAGTCAGAGATATTGTGAAAGAACTTATGAAGCCTTATGAACCATACATAACTCTTTCCTTAAAACTCTTTATTGTACTTCTTGTTGTTTCTATAGCTATGAGTATAATCTCAACATTTCTAAAGGCAAGATATGAAAAGAAGATATTAAACGAGCTTAGAGAAATTAAAAAGCTTCTAGAGAATTATAGTCCTACAGAGCAGTAGTGAACTACCACTGTTCATAGAACGGTGACTTCTCCCAGATAAACACGCCACTGGGCTGGGGTCCCCCGATACCACTATCTCACCTTCCTCAAAGCAAAGGTCTTTTGATGGGTGGCACATTTTCCTTGCACAGAGGACACCTGTGCTTGAAATAATATGCACCCAAAGTATTTAGATAAATCCACGGGCGTGTCCAAAAATTAATGCAAAACTATAATATTAATTATGAAGCCCCAGATGGAATAATGTGCATAACGATATAAAATTGTTGATCAAAACAATTAAAAAGCTTATTTCTGAGATAAAAAGAGCTAGAAAAAGAGGAAGAAAACCAAAAAGAAGCTTGAAGGGCTATCTTGCTTTAATAATTGTAAAAGAAGCATAATTATTCAAAACTTGTTTGCAAGGAAAGAGTTCCGAAATCCACAATAAACTATTGGGAGCAAAGATTTAACCCTAAGCTAATAGAAAGGTTGGTTAAAGCGTTAGAGCTAAGATTGAGAAGCTGCTAGATTATTGCTTCTCAATCCTAGACTCAACAAAGTTCACAACTTGGAGAAAAGATTCAATAGAATTTCATTTATTGGTGAGGAAGGCTGAAAAAACGGTTTATCCTGCTAGCATAGCATTTGGTTCTAGCTTTTCAGCTATTGAAAGGCTATAGTTGAAGGGAGATCTTTTAGCTGATAGATGGTAATGATAGCAACTCAATTTTAAAACTTATTTTTAAAGCAGGCTATAAGCCAATAGTTAAGCCTAACAGTTAAGGTTTAGACATGCTGGTTAACATAATAGTGTTTAGATTCGTTAAGATATGCTATAAGAAAGGAGTAGCAGAAATCACCGTTGGAGATGTTAAGGGAATAAGACAAAGCAACGTAAGAGCACTAAAGTTGATGCAATGATCCATAACTTCTGGAGTTTCAGATACATTATCAATAGATTAATCACGACAGCAGAAAACTTGGAATTAAAGTTAAATTTGTTAAAGAGAGCTATGCATCTTCAGTTTGTCCAAGATGTAACTCAAAAAATTGTAATAAAGCACAAGAGATTATCCAAGTGCTTAGATTGTTGTTGGTGTGCTAAATATAGCCCGCCTCTCCGCAAGGACAGCGGGTTTAACGGGGGGCTGGCACTCCCCGAGCTACCGAGGCGCATCCCCTGGTAGCTCAAACCTCCCCGTTAGGAATCCTTGCCCTTAGTGCGGGGAGGATGTCAAAATATTCAAGAAACTGCAAAGCAACAGAAAGATAAATGAAGGTTTTAGACGAATGTTATTAATAATGTAATATCCATGAAAGCCGCTGCTGCTTTACGAGGTATAATATCCACTTATGATGTCGCAATAGCCTTAACAATATTTGCTTTCATTGCTTTATTCTACCTTTCAGCGTTATCGCATGTTGCTATGCAAGCGAATAACATAGAGAGTGTTGCAGAGAGGGTGGCAGCAAATTTATTCGAAAGCTATGGTATACCACCAGATTGGCATGTTTCCTTCCTCTCTAACCAAAATTTTAATGAGGTGCTAAGCGTAGGCTTAGCAAAAGATTTTGGGGAAATTGATTGGAAAAAAGTGGAGGCTTTGTACAATATGAGCGCTAATGATTACGATAAAACAAGACTAAAGCTTGGTATCGGAAGGTATAACTTTTATCTTGAGATTGGTGATTTGGTGATTGGCAAAGCCCCTACAAATGCGAAAAATGTTATTGTAATAACGAGGAAGGTTTTGGCTGGTGGGGATGCTAAGGATGCAAAGCTTTGTATCTGGCAATAAAGCGTTTATTTTGACTTTGGAAGCGTTGCTAGCGGCAAGTATAGCTTTAGCATTATTTTACGCATTTCTTCATACTAAAGGAGAAACAGTCAATTACCCAGCAGATTTGTTGATGTTTATGCAGTTAAATGATGCGATAATTTTGCTTGAAGCTAATAGCACATTGAATTATGCGATATTAAATAATGAATACGATTTGATAAATGCAAGTTTAAATGATGTAAGGATTTGCGTTAAAGGCTATGTAAAGGTTTATAATGCCACCTCCTTAAACTTAATCACTCAGCAAAATATTGGTAAGAAAGGTTGCACTGAGGCAAATGAGAAGGTAACTACAAGAAGATTCTTCGCTGTTATTAACAACTCAGCATACACTCCCCAATACTTTGCTGAAATATATTTGGAGGGATGGCCTGCTTGAAGGGCATGATAACAAGCATAATAACGCTAGCATTTTTCCTAGCTCTATTCGGAGCTCTAGTGCTGGAGATGCAAAGCAAAGAGTTAAGAATAAGAAATAAGGGGGATGCTCTAATTGTGTATAGACTTAGTCAAGATTTTAGAGAAGTAGGGTTTAATATTAGGAGGATAATTGGGATAAATGCTAATGTAACAAGAGAAAATGGTAAGGTAATCCTAAATATTAGCGATTTCTTTGAAAATATTGATTTTAGTGCTGGTATTTTAAATTTTGAAGATTTTGTAATGAATAAAAGCATAGGGAACAAAATTTTTGATATAACCTTCGGAACTACCCCAAATTCTACTGAAAGTATAATCATAGAGCCTTATGGAATTTACTATGGTTATGGGAATTATGCAAAATACAATATTTCAATTTACAAGCCTGATGCAAACATAGCTGCGAACATCACTTACTATGAGCTTATTATTAATGTTCCTTATTATGTTAATGCCAGTGCCAGCTCAGCAACACTTTATAATTGTACTACGCTTGAAGAAAGCGAACTTTGTAGACCTATTTATATAAACGTTACAGGAACTGATGGTAGCTATTTTAGTGTCGCTGACAAACTTTTTACAGATGAAACATCAATAATGCATGTGGTTTTTAATGATACATCAACTTATATTAACATAACATTTGGAAAAGATACAAGTAATAACAACGGTACTTTGGTTATAGTATATTCAGATGATGATATTAAAGCTGATCTGAATTTTAGGTTTGATTTGAATGCGACAAATGTAAGGGAGCCTGTAAGACTGGTTTTCAATCAGGATGTAATAGTAAGTAATAAATTGTTTGAGATAGAAAAAAGAGATAAGGTAGTGCTTACTGAGGGCTGATACTGAAAAATTGTCATGCTGTAGTGGTGAAAAATGGAGGAACTTGAAAAAATAGAGAAATTGCTTGAAAGTAAAGCTGATTATGAAAAAGATATTGAGAGAATAAAGGAGATTATTTTAAGCATAAAGGAGAAAATAAAGGATACTGGAAAGAGAAAAATTGTTATAAGGACAACTGCAGATAGACTTCTCGAAATTGTTGAAAAAACTTCTAACAGGGTAGATGTGGAGACTCTTGCTAAGAGATTGGAGTTGCCTGAAGGAAAAATAGTAAAATGGGTAAGAATTCTTGACAAGGAGGGTTTGCTAAAAGTAATTCAGCCAAAAAAACCCTTTGAAAAGATTTCCGTTGAACCTCTGGTAGCTAAAAGGAAGAGATATCCTAGAATAATTCTAACACAGATTAATAAAAAGAAGTATACGTTGGAGTCTTACGTAATTTATGTGGATAAGGTTCCGATTTATGTAAGTATATGCAAGGTTTATGGAGAATTCGCACCGGTTTATGAAATAGAATTGCCTACGGTTGGTGAAGCTACAAAGGCAATACTTTCCGATATTGTGGAAGAGTTGCCTGAAGTAGTGGAATTAGAAGCTCAGGAAGTTCTGGATATAAGAAGATCCGCTGAGGTTAGGAGAAAATTTATGACACTCGTTTCTGATAGGATATTGAGAGAATTTCCTGAAATAAGTGATGAGAATAGGGCTATTCTGGCGGGTATGCTCTTGCACGATGTTCTTGGCCTGGATGTTATTGAGATACTAATAGCTGATGACGCATTGGAAGAAATAATTATTAATGGAAGTTTGCAGCCGATTTCTGTTTACCATAAGAAATATGGATGGCTAAAAACGAATGCTTATGTCAGAGATGAGGAACTGATTTACAGCTATGCATCCCAAATTGGTAGGAAGGTTAGAAGGCAAATAAGCCTTATGAATCCTATAATGGACGCTCATTTGCCGAGCGGTGATAGGGTTAATGCAATACTTTCCCCAATCTCGACGTTCGGAAACGTGCTTTCAATAAGAAAATTTGCAAGAAATCCATGGACAATAGTGCAATTTATAGATCCAAAGCTTAAAACTTTGAGTGATGAAGTAGCAGCATTTCTATGGCTTTGCGTTCAATATGAGCTTAACATACTTGTTGCTGGTGGTTCTGCAAGCGGAAAGACAAGCTTACTAAATACATTATGTGCATTTATACCACCAAACAACCACATCGTTAGCATAGAGGAAGTTAGGGAGCTTAATCTACCGAAGTATTTGCATTGGAATTGGACACCCCTAACATCAAGAGCGCCTGGGCCTGAGGGAAAGGGGGAGATTACAATTTATGATTTGCTAATAAATTCCTTGAGAATGCGTCCTGACAGGATAATCCTTGGAGAGGTTAGAAGAGCTGAGGAAGCAAGGGTATTGTTTGAGGCCGCGCATACGGGTCATGTTGTGTACTCAACTATGCACGCTGACACAGCATACCAAGCATACAGACGTTTAATTAACCCACCAATAAACATTCCCGAAATGGAGATTGCAAGTTTGCATTTGGTTGTTGTTCAATACAGGGATAGAAAGAAAGGATTTAGAAGAACGTTTGAGGTTTCTGAGGTTGTAACTGGTGAAGAAGTATTGGAAAAACCAAAATTGAGGCTAAACATTCTTTATAGATGGAGACCAAGGACCGATAAAATAGAGAAGATAGGAAGCAGTGTTAGGGTTTTTGAGGAGATAAACATGTACACTGGAATGACTGAGAAGGAAATTTTAAGCGATCTTTCGGAAAAGAGGGCAATTTTGAGATGGATGCTCAAGAATGGTATTGCTAATGTGGATGCTGTTGGAAGAGTTGTTTATGAATACTATGAGGATCCCGAAGGAGTAGTTGAGATTGCTAAAAGAAATAAAAGTCCTAAAGAAATATTCGGATGAAAGCCCCACTCTTACCGTTTTCGCTGGATTTGGCCAAAAGAAAAGCAAAAATATTCGAATTTATGAGTAACACTCTGATAAATCTTTTTCCAGCTTTGGATGAAAACTTAGTTAAAGCAGGAATAAGGCTAAGTGGTGTGGAGTATTTGAGTATAGCTATTTTCGCAAGCCTTCTATACTTTTTTGCGATCTTCATCTTTTTAATTGCGGTAGCCCTCTATATGCAAAAATTAACAATTTACTTAGCTATTCGCTATCTCTTTTTAGGTTTGATAGTAGGATTTGCAACTTTTGTCTATTATGCAGCACTACCCTCTGTTAGAGCTAGAAAAAGGGCTGAAATGATGGAAAGGGAGTTAGTTTTTGCTTTGAGGGATATGACAATTCAAATAAAATCTGGAGTTCCTTTCTTCGACGCTTTGGTCTTTATAGCTGAAAGTAATTATGGTCCAGTTTCCGAGGAATTTAAGAAGGTTGTTAAGGAGGTAAGCTCTGGATTAAGTGAGGAGGAAGCTTTAGCAAGGTTGGTTAAGAGAACCGAATCCTTTTATTTGAAACAAGTGGCTTGGCAGGTAATTTCTGCTCTAAGGACAGGAAGAAGTGTTGGGGATACCTTGGAGTCTCTTCTTAGCGATCTAATTGCGGATCAAAACACTAAGGTTAGAAGATTTGGTCAGGAGCTGAATTTGTGGGGAGTAATTTACATGATTTTTGGAGTTGTTATTCCTACTATAGGTGTAGTTTTCCTAGCATTGCTATCCCTTTATGGTGCCTTAGCAGTTACATCATCAACTCTAACCCTTCTTATAATTTACTTCCTTGCCTTTCAAATAATCTTCTTCACAAGCATAAGGTCGAGAATACCTGTGCTACTGGCTGGAAGATGATGGAGAAAATAAGTATGCTGTACCCAAGAAAGTTTAGAGTAAGTATAGCAAAATTACTGACTTACGCAAAGATAAGGAGAAGTGAAGAAGAATGGTTAGGGATTACAACTATTTTGTCGATCATTGCTTCAGCAGTACTTGCAATATTCGCATTCTTATATTTTGGCATATCTCCCTTGTTCGTCTTGCTAATTTTTATTATTACATTCTTTTCAGTAATGTATCTATTTTATCTTAGCTTACTCTTTGCCGTAGATTCAAGAGTAAGAGACATAGAAAGGAATTTACCAGATGCCCTTGAATTTGTTGCAGGAAATGTAAAAGCTGGTTTAAGTTTATATTCAGCTTTAAAGGCTATTAAATATCCAGAATTTGGAAAGTTAGCTGAGGAATTAGAGAAAGTTAAGAGCAAGGAACTGGAAGGAAGCTTACTCGAAATTTCTAAGAAAACGGGATCCCCAAGCCTTAAGCGTATAATAAGGATTGTCATAAATGGTTTAAAGGCTGGAGGATATTTGGGAATTTTGCTGGAATCTCTGGCTAAAGACCTAAGAAATATTCAAATTTCAAGAAAAGAGGCGCTTGCAAATGTATCTGGATATCTATTTTTCATTCTTTTTGCAGTGACCATAGTATGCCCGATCTTGCTTTCAGTTTCTTTGCAATTCATAAATATTTTCATGCAGACAAAGGGGACAATGCTGCTTCCAGAAGAAGCAGGCTACATGCCAAAACCACCTTCCTTTGGTATAGATCCTAACACCTTTGAGATTTACTCTTTAATAATTATATTGCTCTCATGCTTCTTTGCAAGTTTAGTTATTGGTGTTTTAAAGGAAGGTAGGGGTAACCTTGGAATAAAATATCTTCCCATTTTGCTAATAACTTCCCTTGCTATCTATCTCTTAGCCTCTCATAAACTAATACCATTATTGCTCAAAGCTCTGGGTGTGTTATGATGGAAAGGATAAAAACTGGTATTGTTGGGTTTGATGAACTCATAGAAGGGGGATTTCCAAAAGGAGCCACAGTGCTAGTATACGGGCCCTGTGGCTCAGGAAAAACAACATTTGGAGTTCAGTTTCTCTACAAGGGAGCAACAGAATTTGGGGAGCCAGGCGTATATATAACTCTTGAAAGCGAAGCTGAGGAAGTGAGGAGGTACTATGAAGAGATGGGGTGGGAACTAAAGAGATTGGAAGATGAAAGCAAAATGAGAATCATAAAAGTTGAGCCGTCTACAGTAAGAGCGTTTGTTGAGAGGCAAGGTACAAGCATATTGGAGATAATACAGGAGATAGGCGCTAAGAGAGTTGTCTTTGACTCATTAACATTCTATGCGATGTATTTTCCAGATGATTTTGAAAAAAGAAAGAGTGTTCTAGATCTCTGTAATTTGATAAAAAAACTAGGGTGCACAGCAATTATAATAGCGGAATCCTTTGATAAACATCCAATATTTTCAGGAATGGCAGAGTTCATTGTAGATGGCGTTATAAGGCTAAATTTGATAAAGATGGGCCCCGAGTATAAATTTTCATTAAATATCATTAAGATGCGTGGAACGAAACATAGCAGAAAAATCCATATTTTTGAGATAAATAGGGGAGAGGGTATAAGGGTTACTGGAACATTATCCTAAGCAGCAACAGAGATTGTATGATTTCCAGTAATTACTAGTGAGGATACCTTTCCATCTAGTAGCAGGGTTTTACCTATCTTATTTATCCTTCCGTGAAATCCAGAAATCTTAAGTAAATCTTCGTTCAGAAATAGAATCGCTTTCTCTGGAATTGTAATTTTACCTTCTCCAGGACTTTCAATGTTATCTATTTTAACGTTCTCCATAACGACGTTTGGAACTTCCGTTGTTATTATCGCCTTTATTTGCTTTGAGGAAAAAGAAATATCGCCAATTGTTATTTTTGAGGCATTTGCAGCTAAAACAATTGTGTTTTGAGTTATGGAAATTCTGCCGCTTGCTCCTTCTATCCTAACTGCTTTAGTGCCATCAAAACTTGTAAGCATATTTTCAAATTTAATTATGCTATTATTCCCTTCAGCTTTAAATTCCAATATACTATTCTGACACAAAACGCTAAATGAGGGATTATCAATTGTTATGTTGCCAACAATGCTGACGTGTCTTGCGATTGTTACATTCCCTTCGCTTTCTATCTGCTTCCCCAAATTTTTAAGGAGAAAGCCAGTAATCCCAAATTTGTTCTGTTCAACAATATTAGTCTGTGCTAATAAATATGCTAGTATTCCTAAAAGAGCCAAAGCTGCGAAACCTAAAATTAATGTTTTTTCAAACATTAATTTCTTAATAAATCAACTTATTTAAATTATGTTTTATGGGAGAAAACCATAATCTTTCTGAAATTGGTGAAAGGAATCTTATTGACATCTTTCTTAGGGAACTAAAAATGAAGTATTATGATGATGGCTTCGTTTTTAAATTTGGAAACGCTTATTTGGTTGTAACAAGTGATGGCGTAAGTTATAACCATATTCCAAGGATGAATCATTATGCAGCTGGATGGAAGGTTGTTACGAAAAATTTCAGCGATTTGGCAGCTATGTTTGCAAAACCATTGGGTTTCTCCCTATGTGTAGGTTTGAGAAGAAATGAAAAAGCAGGTGATGTGAAGGAGGTTTACAAAGGAGTTGCAGACGCCCTAAAAAAATACGATGCAAAATTTTTTTCTGGAGATACCATTGAAGTGAGGGATTTTTCTCTTTCGGGCCATGCAATTGGAATCTCCAGATCTCCAGTATACAGGGCTGGTGCAAAACATGGCGATCTGCTGGTTGTTACTGGAAATATTGGGGATTCAGCGATAGCCTATAAGATAATAAATGAGGATTTAACTCTGAAGAAAAAAATAAAGAATAAACTTGTTGCTAAACTATTTATGCCTGAAGCTAGGGTATATGAGGCGTGTGAACTTGCAAATTTTAATTGCGTGAATGCATGCATAGATATTAGCGATGGCTTATTTTATTCAGCGAATGAGCTTGCAAAAAGAAGCAATCTAGGTGTTGTAATATTTTATAATAGAATACCCCTTTCAAAAGAATTTTTGGAAGCTGCAAATATACTTAACCTCGAAAAGCAAGAAATATTGAAACTGCTTAGTGTTGCCGAAGATTACGAGCTTATGATGGCAATATCACCAGGGAAACTTGCTGAGATAGAAAATGATATAAATTTCAATTTAACTCCGATAGGAAAATTTGTAAAGGAGGAGGGTGTATATCTTAAAAATGGTAGGAAAATAGAAAAAATTGAAGCTAGGGGATATGAACACTTCAAAACCTAGAGTGAAATTTATTATTGAGCATTTGGAACCTTGCAGCCCATGGATTTTAATTGAATATAAGCATGCATCCGAAATCGTTGGGAAAGAAAATTTAATTATAACCAATGTTAAAAATAGAGAGGAGAGGAGTTTGGTCAAAGAAATTGCCAACAGAGTTTATAAGAGCAGCGTTGTTGATTTGGTTGATAAAAAGGAGGCAGTAGTTTTAGATCCTCTAGCGGAAAGGGAGCTTAGGCCTGAAGACGCAAAATTTGCAAAATATTTTATATTTGGTGGTATTCTTGGAGATTTCAATTTGCATGGAAGAACATACAAGTTTATTACTAGTAAGTTAATGTGTGAGGCAAGAAATCTTGGAGATAAGCAATTATCTTTAGATGGCGCTATATTTGTAGCTAAGGAAATCCTCTTTAACCATAAGCATCTTAAGGAAATAAAATTTGTAGATAAGCTTGAAGTAGAGGTGGATGATATTTTGACAATAGAATTACCCTATAGGTATCCTTTGCATAAAGACAGACCTGTTGTTTCGCACGAGCTTATAGAATTTTTGAAAAAAGATGTTGTTAAGTATGAGGAATACATTTTAAGAAATTTGTAAATTTAAAGTGCTATAGTAATTATGATAGTAGCTCATTAACTTCCCAGCATCCAATAATCGGCTTATTAAATCTTCCAGCATCGTCAATTACAATTCTTGGGCATGCAACAATAATATAAGCATCTAATCCAAAATTCTCAATTTCATTGCTTATCTCATCAGCGACAATCAAATAAACATCTTTACCCTTATCTTCAAGCATCTTCTTTATTTTTCTAGCCTCATCAAGCATAAATTGACCAGGTTTAACGCTAACAACTATTCCTATACGCTCAGCTTGCTTAACCTTCTCGATGCATGCATACCTTTTTTTCAAAAACCTGAATTTCAATTCATCTAAGCATTTAGCCTCATTTTTTGCTGGATCTGCAACAATAACCTTCTTATCAACCGCAAGCGCTAAGCCTAAAGCATGGAATATACCAGTGGCAATAACAACAAATGCATCAACCATATTTTCAACATCCTTAGCATGTTCAAAATAACAACCGATAATTTGCCCATCATAAGCAATCTTTCCTTTAGCCTTCGGAATAACAACCTTTTTACCATTTTTCTCTAGTATTTCCTTTGCCTTGCCTAGCATGTGCAGATGCTGGATTGTTGCTAGCAATCCTACTCTTTCCTCCTTTTTCAAAATTCTCAAAGCATTTCTAATGCATGCTCCAACGTCATAATTTAGCTTGGTTTCAACAAATTCAACACCATGGTATTCCATATTTGCTAAAGGAGCGTGTCCAAAATGAAGTATCAGATCAGCTTTTAGAACTTGTTTTGCATAGTAATCAATATCGCAAGCACCATAGCAAGGATTTGCAGAAACAAAAACCTCATTACCTTCATTCTCTAATTTTTTATAAACTTTCAAAACATCTTTTTTCAAGCCAGAGGGTGCTTGAATTAAGATTCTTTTAGTCATTTATTTGCAGTTATATAGTTAGTTAAATTGCATAAAATGTTTGTTGGTAGTATATAAAGTTAAAATGCATATAGTATATTAAGTATGGAAAGTAAAATTACTAGAGCATTTCAAATAACACTACCAAAGGAAATTAGAGAGAAATTAGGACTGGAAATTGGGGATAGAGTAATCGTGGAATTAGAAAATAACAGAATTGTTTTAATTCCTAAAAAAGTCAAAAAAATAAAGACTGTAAAATTGGGCAAAAAAATTGATTGGAAAGATGTTGAAAGAGCTGTAGAGAAGGAGGCTGAAAATCTTTGGAAGCAGTAGTGGACACAAATGTTCTAATAGCAAGAATTATTGAAGATGATGTCAATCATGAAAAGGCTAAAAAATTGCTTGATAAACTTAGAAAGTGGTATTTGCCAAGTATAGTAATTCACGAGCTCGTATGGTTCTTAAAAAATAAAAATCTTGATTTAGATTTAGCTTTACAATTTATTTTGCACGAAAAAGCCATTTATGTTGAAATTGTAGAAAGTGACATAGTTTTTGCCATTAATGAAAGTAAATACAATCCTAAAGATTATAATGACTTTCTAATTCTTAGTGTTGCTAAAAGGTTAGGAAAACAACTTTTAACTTTTGATGAGGATTTAAAAAGGAAGTATTTTGCATATCAGAAGCTCAGTTAAATGTAATAATTAACATTAAATTTGCTACTTAACAACAAACGGGATGCCTAATCCAAATAAGTAAGAGTGTTGTAACTATTACTACTATTAAAATACCTATCAGAATTATTAACTCAAGCATATTCCTTAAACCAACGTTAATTACTCTATAAATGAGCAGAGCTATGAGCAATATTATCATAAAAAGGCCTGCAAAAATGCTGATTTCAGGGTTTATTAAAAAGGAGAAAAATATACAAGGAAAAGCCGCTGACGGGATGTAGCATCTTGCAATTTCTCTGATATCTTTCAAAAACCTAATTTTAAATAGCAAAGGAATTCCTATTAAACTGAATATTCCTATAAATCCTACTTTTTCCCAAAAACTCTTGGGAATGGATATATCCGCAATGCCTATCAGTAAAATCATTAAAATAGTTGTGAAGGTGATAGCTACTGGTGATAGGATTAATGCTAACTTCTCCCCAGACTTAGGCTTAAATTTGAGAAGATGATGTATGCTGGAAATTATTGTTATTGTAGCAAGAAATAAAGTGGCTGTAAAATTCAAAAAAACGAGTAACTCATCGAATAAGCCAAATTCGTAAAATAATACAAAAGAAGCTATCGAAATGCAAAAAATTATTAGTGTTAATTTTAAAAGAAAATAACTCCTAGAGCCGATTTTTTCCTTGATCATTTAGTTTATTCCTTCTTTTTCCTATTCAATTCTCTCGCAGCCTCAAGCATAATCCTTTGCTCAACCCTTGCAACTACTCTCTTTATCCTTTGCACAGCATCTATATTTGCTGATACGCTATCAATCCCTAGTTCAACAAGTTTCTCGACGAAGCTTGGATAGCTTCCTGCTTGCCCACAAATACTCGTTTCTACACCAGCTTCCTTGCATTTCTTAATTACGTATTCAATTAACTTCCAAACAGCTGGGTGAGCCTCATTGTATAAATGAGCAACCCTTGCATTGTCCCTATCTACTGCTAATGTGTATTGAGTTAGGTCATTTGTACCGAAGGATATGAAATCAATACCTTCCTTTATGAAATCCTCTATGCAAAGTGCTGCAGCGGGCGTTTCAACCATTATACCGAATGCACAATCCTTATGTGGTATGAGCCCAACCTCCTTTGCAAGCTTCTTAGCCTTTCTTAGCTCGTTAACATGCTGCACTAATGGAAGCATAACTCCGATGTTGTTGTAACCTCTCTCAATAACCTTCTTTATTGCTTTAAACTCAGCCTTTATTAACCATGGTTCATCCAAGCCACGTCTTATTCCACGCCATCCTAACATTGGATTTGGTTCTTCAGGCTCGTTTTCGCCACCTTCAAGCCTTCTGAATTCTCCTGTTGGTGCATCAAGTGTTCTGTACCAGACTGAATAGGGATAAAAGGCTGCACAAACTTTTTCAATACCATTAGCCAAAGCCTCAACCAATTCCTCCTCCTTCCCCTCCTCAATAAACTTTCTCGGATGCTTACCCAATTCAAGGATCATGTGCTCAGCTCTTAATAATCCAACACCTTCAGCACCCGTAGCAGCAGCTTTTTCAGCAAGTCTTGGCATATCAATATTAACCTTAACTGCTGTAGCGGTAATGATTGGAGCTCCTGCAGCGGCAACTTCCTCAGCCTTCTTAGCCTCTTCTACTTCAACCTCTCCACGATAAATTATACCGCGTGTAGCGTCTACTGTAATTATCTCACCTTCCTTCAAAACCTGAGTAGCCTTCTTTGTTCCAACTACGCAAGGAATTCCAAGCTCTCTACTTACAATTGCTGCATGGCAATTAAATACAACTATTGGAGTGTAATTCTTGGTCCAAACAATGTAGTTGTGGTTGAATTCATTACTAGCTTCCACAGTTATATTATAAACCTCTCCGTAATCTTCCCCAACCTTCCCTATCCTAATCGAATAAACATCGCTCTGCTTTAACAATTTAATTTTCTCCTTTATTTTTTCAACACCTTCCCTATTTACCTTGCTAAAGTACCTTTCTAGCTTATCAATTCCGATGAATGATTTCCTTTTGTAGAAGTTATAGAGATAACCTCTGTAATCAAAATCTTTAGCCTCTGGCAATATTTGGGAAATATCTATTAGCTTTTCACCTTCAATTGGCCCCTCAAGCTCTTCCAGCTTATCTAATCTGATTCTTTTTGTTCTTTGCAATATAGTTTCCAAATTGTTCTTGAAGTAAATATCTGCAATGGTTGCTTTCTTGTATCTTAACCTTGGAATTATTCCTAGCCTGTATAAACTAAGAATTATACCCTCAATTTTTTTAACTTGAGAAGAATTCTGATAAATCTCAATTCTTCTCCTTCCACTTAAGCAACCATCCCCATCAACAAATCCAGCAATTAAATTAACTAGTTCATTTTCACTAGCATAAAGGGGTATTGTATTAATATTTTCTTCAATGAAGCCTAAAATTTCTGAAGGCCTCTTTCTGCTTGTTTGGTACTCAATAACGTTATTTCTATTTCCAATTTCGAGAAATTCTCCTCCAATTATTCTAATGTCCTCTTTAATTTTTTCGATGAATTCCTTTTTATTATCGGCATACTTTTGCGTAAACCTAACTCTTATCGGCTTACCATCTCTTCTAACAATATGACCATCTGAGAGTATTGCTCCTCCTAAATACATTACCATTGCGAGATCTTTATACCTATCCTCAATTATCGGTATGCGATCGATGCTTAAAACTGATAAGTTATTGCTTAAGATGTCAGCTAGCTTGACTTTGCTCAAAACACCGTTCAAAAATATTGGAAAGTTATGATCTGGAGTTATTTTTATTGTATCCTTATTTCCCTTATTCTTTCTATAAACAACGATTTCAAATCTCTTCGCTTCTCTTTTCTGAGCATCAATTACTTCTTTCCATTCAGTTTTTAACGTCTTAGCATTTAAACCTAAAACCTTTAATTTTTTCCCACATTTAACCAATTCATAAACTTCCCTCATTCTTAAAAATCCTCTATCAGTTAAAACTTTTGCATCACCCTCCACACATGTCAAACCCCCATCATTCGTAACAATAGCTGCAGCTCTTTCCATCGCTGGAACCATGTCTGGTG